>NZ_JADEVX010000246.1:0-5212 GCF_015207925.1 Microcystis sp. LEGE 00066
TCCTGTAAATATCGGAATCGTCGTCGAAGATATAGTTTAAGAGTTAACTTGTTGGCGGCTATTTATAACTGTGAGTTAGGGATAGGTATAGCAGCTTCTTAAAAGTTGCCTAAAGATTAATCAAGTCAAGGAGAATTTATTCTCAATTTTTATAATTGAGATAGTTTGTGCCGCTTAAATAAAGAGGTTTTGATAACCAAATTAAAGCAGATCTAAAGAGTTTTGAGTTAAAAGTTAAACTTCAAGTTTTCATTCAGGACGAATGTACTGATTAACTAATTTTTTTGGGAAAATTAGTTAACCCATCATTATAACATATAATTAATTTGCAAGAGTTCTATAGAGGTATATATGTCTGATTATAAACTTATTAAAAGCAAGCTTAATGAAGTTATTCTTCTTACGAATGAAGTGATGCAAGAAACTCAGATAGAGTTTGTTCGCTCATATATTGATGCAGTTAAGTGGAGATTAGCGATTGAGACTTTGTGTGACATCTTATACGAAGATGAACTACCTATTTGGCTCTTCTCGACTTTGTGTGATAATTTTTGCTTATGAAATCGTGAAATGTTTACTGGGAAAGACTTTTAGGACTATTTTGTTAAATAAACTATCAGTATAGACCTCATTTCCACACAGAAACCAGAAGAGCCCCTATTTCTGCAACAGCATACAGCTTAATTCAAGAAATTAGCTCTTTTCTAGATTTAAAAAATTCTGTATGGGAGATTTTAAAGCCTCAAGTTTTAATAACGGTTCCCTTCCCAACGAGATAAGTAATGGACTGACCCTGCTAAATAGACCTCTCCAATAATAATAATTGTCAAAATAAGAGATGAAGCCTTTACTAAGAGCTTATTTAAAAAAACTTTTCTGGAGAGGTATAATGGTGAAGAATCAACAGTTGGTAGCCACTAAGGCTGTTGATGAAGTGAGTGATGTGACTAATGTGAATGACCCATATAATATTGCCAAACAAGGGGGTAAGCACTCTGGATTCTATAACGAATATGCCAAAAAGTCGGACTCTCAAATCCGAAAAGGAATTGAATCGATAAATAAGCAAATTTATGAATACAGAATCTGTTAACTTTATCAAAGATCATGCACTTCTTCTCAAAGAAAAGTATAATGAATCCCTAGCAAAAATTAACGAAGCTGACATAAAAGGAGAGGACTCTTCTTTCTATAAAGGACAAAGCCTTGCTTATTATGATGCTCTTGATTTGATCAAGTCTCAGGTAGAAGCATTTGGTTACAACTCGAAGGAGGTCAACCTGGTTGTTCCTGAATTTGGCAAACAAGCAACTTAGGCTCTACCGAACCTGTCATGTAAAACTATCAACAACTTATGCTTGTAAAGCTTGTACACTAAGGCTTTGAATTTTTGTTAGATTGATATTTATCAACTTTAGAGCATTGCTGTGCAGAGAGGGAGCTTGAGGAATTTTCTACAGTGTAAGTTCGGAAGAACCGCAACTTAGCTATTAAGGTATCAGGTGCGATGCCGAAGGCACTGCGTAGCAGTACGCCTATCTTGCAAGGTTGGATTGACAACGGAAACCCAACATCATCTCCCTATCAGGGTGAGAGCATCTCAAACGCTATTGACAATTGGCCAATTTTGTGATTCGCATGGGCATTTCAAGTGATACCAGTCAATCAGAATAGTTACGAAATCGACCCATTTGGTCAATTTTTGCTTAACAATTGAGATGGCCAATTCTCCTCAAATATGCCTGAATCGCTCTCTGGGTAAGCAACTCACATAAAGTTCATTTTGTCAAGGATTGTTAAGATGCGCTTACCCTGGTCAAACTCGACGCAATCACCGCAGGAGAAGTGGAAAAAATCTATGTCCGTGAAGGCCAAGAGGTGAAAGCAGGACAACCGATTTTAACCCTAGATTCTCTATTAATCGGCAAGGAAATACAACAAATCGAGGAGAAAATAGAAGGACAAAAAAGCCGTCTTTCCCAACAGAAACTTGTCAAAAGTCAGTTAGAGATTTCGGTAATGATTTGATAGTAGTGGCGTAGCCCTCTTGCTTACCTGGTATGAATTGTGTAAAATATTTATGAATAAAAATAATTGGAACCCGATCAGTCTTTAAACCTCTAGCTTGATCATGACTTTTCTGATAAATATCTTTTTCTGGCTTCTGTCTGGTTTACTCAAATATCAGTCTAGCACCGAACAAAATCCCCCCTTCACCTCTATTCCCCTATCCTAATTGTGGTTCTCACCATACTATCAAGAATGGTTCTATTCATAATGGAAAACCCAAACGTGAATGTAAAGAGTGTGGTCGTCAGTTTGTGATCAATCCCACTAATAAAACCGTCTCTGACGAAACCAAACAATTAATCGATAAACTCCTACTCGAACGAATTTCCTTACGAGTAATTGCTAGAGTAACAGGAGTAAGTTGGTCATGGTTACAAAATTACGTCAACAATAAATTGGCATCTGTCCCTCGTCAAATAAAGGTTTCAGACAAACCAAAAGGTAAATTAGTTATAGAATGTGATGAGATGTGGTCTTTTGTTTTTTCTAAAACAATCAAGGTGTATATTTGGCGGTTAATTGATAGAAAGACAAGGGAAATTATTGGTTGCTATGCGCGGAGATAGGAGTCGTCAATCAGCAAAAAAACTTTGGGGCTAGTTTACCAGGTGTTTACCGACAATGTGCTGTTGCTTACACAGACTTTTGGGAGTCCTATAAGACAGTAATTCCGAGTAAACGTCATCGGGCAGTAGGTAAAGAAACTGATCAAACTAATCCTATTGAAAGATTAAATAATATCTTTCGACAAAGGATTTCTCGGCTGGTGAGAGAGAGTCTATCTTTCTCTAAAAAAATGGAGAATCACCTTGGGGAACCCTTTGGTATTTTATCCATGACTACAATGCACAGCAAAGCAAAGGATTAAGCCGCCATCACTACTACCGAATCACCACCTTATTTTCTTTTCCTCCGAATGCTCGCCATTTCGCCTAATCATACCTTAATTCAGCAACGCCTGGTAAAACCGAGGTTCTTCACCTGACATTCACAATCAACCTCTTGCATAATTAGGGTTTGCGGCAAAAAGTTTTTCGTGGGGTGTGGGGTGTGGGGAGAATAAATAAAATAAGGTTCTTCCGAACTTACACTGTAGAAAATTCCTCAAGCTCACTCTCTGCACAGCAATGTTCTAAAGTTGATAAATATCAATTTAACAAAAACTCAAAGCCTTAGTGTACAAGCTTTACAAGCATAAGTTGTTGATAGTTTTACATAACAGGTTCGGTAGAGCCTAAAATACTCTCCTATCTCCTATCTCCTATCTCCTGACTCGGAGAATACTGACTCGGAGAATACTGAATCCTGACTCCTGACGACCGGCTACTGACTTCTAACCATAACAACAATTTTTGATTTTTACCAGAGGTCTAATTGACTGATCCTGACTGGGCAATGGCTTGAAAAAGTCTCTGTTGAAATGTTGCCTCTGAGAGGGTGGGCGCGTAGCTAACCGCCACTGAAGCAGCATCTGGATTGATTTGGATTTCTTGCACGCCGGCTAGGGACTGAAGGCACTGACGCAACCGCTCGGCGTAGGAGAGATCTTGGCGCAGGCGAGGAATCCGCAGTCGCACCCGCCCGGCAATAGCGTGAATGATTTCGGTATCTGTGGGAAGGCTTGCAGTCGCTCGAATTTTCTGGCGTACCTTGGGCGAGATACAGAAGCCTTCTTGGGCTTCTAGATAACTAAGCAGGTCCACCAAGTCATTGTGTACGGCAATTAGGCGATCGCATCCTTCTAGCTCCTCAACCCGCTCGGCGCTGTCGATGACCTGGATCGTTTTGATGACATTCTGATACATAGGGCGATCTTTTTGGATATCGTCCCTCAGTTCTGTGGCAAATTGATAGAGCGAGATAGCTTCCAACTCAGGGTAGATCGATTCAGCTTGCCCAAAGACTTTAACGAATGTCTGTCCCAGAGATCTCTGTTCTGAGAAGGAAAAATAGAAAGTGTCTCCAGCAAAGTCCTCGCGGTTGGCAAAAGTCCTGATAATTTTGCTAATCAGTTCGATCGCCTTCTTGTCTCTGGTGTAGGGACCGTATCGATAGACGTACCAGTACCAGCCGAAGAATTTCACCAGGACATAGAGGAGTTCTAAGGCTTCGGGAGAACCGATTTCATCGGTTTCAGGATATTCCCGTTTAAAAAATTCCAACTCTTGCTGATTGATGATGCCGTCAAGTCGGACTTGCAATTCGTGAGCGGCGAACAGGAAGGGATTAATATACAGAGCGGCGATCTGATTTCGTTTCTGCGTTCTTTCCTCCTTTTGTTGCTCGCTCCAAGTCCAAATTGTCCAGACGGCTGTGGCAGTTGCCGAAAATACCGATAAGATGATGCCCAGTGTTGCTTCCATGTTCCACTATTCCAATATTTATTAGCTTGGAGACTACATTCTCAGTTGCAATCTTGCCCACTTAGCTCGATAGGCAGTGTCCCCCTGAGATAGATGTCAGTATTTGTAATATAAGGGTTGTCAGGAGCCGCCAGATTATCTGCGGCAAACGGCTGACTGCCGATCAATTGGATCGGCAAAAGGCGTACTACAGTTAGCCCATTTAACAAAATCAATGTCAAAAATGACAATAGCGGCGAATATTGTGCCGGCTCCCGCAGCAAAGGTGATCACAGCCATTATCATCGGATTTTTCTTCGCCCTAGCTCCTTAATTGGGCTAATTCAAGCCTGAATTGCATCACTATCTGATTTGCATTCATAGAATACCTCATTCGGGGTACGATAGTCAAGGCATTTGCGAGGACGATTGTTAATTAAGTTTACGGCTCTTTCTACCTCCTCTGGCTTAACGATTTTCAAATTCGTTCCCTTGGAAAAAACGATTTACGAAACCTCAAAGAATAGGATAGAAGGACTGCTATCTGCTATCCATCTCGGAATGGTTGGCAAAATCGTCTAAGTACCTAGGCAAAATTAATTACATACTCGCCTCCAAAATTGTCCAGCACTTTTTTAAAGTAAGCGAGGAGGCTCTTTCGGTCTTTATAGGCGCTAAATTCAATCCATTCATATTTTAAAAATCTCCATAATATTTCAATTAAATTTAAATGAGGTGAATAAGTGGGCAACCAAAATATTTTCAAGTTTTTCTTTTCCCATTCCTCAAGTTTCTCGATA
>NZ_JADEVX010000247.1:2500-5174 GCF_015207925.1 Microcystis sp. LEGE 00066
GTCCTCCCATTGCTTGTAGGCTAACGGTTTCATGTTCTATTTCACTCCCCTTCCGGGGTTCTTTTCACCTTTCCCTCGCGGTACTGTTTCTCTATCGGTCACACGGGAATATTTAGCCTTACCTCGTGGTCGAGGCAGATTCACACGGGATTTCACGTGCCCCATGCTACTCGGGATGCAGTTAAGCTGGTTCCTTTTTCGACTACAGGACTTTCACCTTCTCTGGTGCGGTTTTCAGCCGCTTCGTCTAAATTTCCCAGTCTTTTGTTACTGTCCCACGACCCCAAGTTCCGAAGAACTTGGTTTAGGCTGTTCCCTTTTCGCTCGCCGCTACTGGGGGAATCGCTGTTGCTTTCTTTTCCTCTGGCTACTAAGATGTTTCAGTTCACCAGGTTTGCTCGCTCCACCCTATGTATTCAGGTGGTCGTGTTTAGGGTTGCCCCATTCGGATATCTTCGGATCAATGCTTGCTTCCCGCTCCCCGAAGCGTTTCGTCGGTAACTACGTCCTTCTTCGCTTCCGTGTGCCTAGGTATCCACCGTTAGCCCTTATTAGCTTGACCTTGCGGTCTTCTTTTTTGGCTTTTTCACCTAGCTCTATGCAGTTTTCAAGGTTCCTCTGGACTCTTTACTCAGAGCCAGCATTCTCTCTTACTATATAAGTAAGATAAGGTGCTGATTCCTCGCTTCTCTTGTTTTTGCCACCTGTGCAGGTGGGCCATCCTGGACTCGAACCAGGGACCTCACCCTTATCAGGGGTGCGCTCTAACCACCTGAGCTAATAGCCCTTGTTCCTGATTCAGGTCTTGTTTGAACCCAGAACCTAGTTTGAAAGCCAATTTCGCCTCGCTCCGACCTTTTGGGATTGATTCTTGGTAGCGACTACTTTTTTTTCGTCTCCTACCTGAATTAGGTCTCCCTTTAAGGAGGTGATCCAGCCACACCTTCCGGTACGGCTACCTTGTTACGACTTCACCCCAGTCACTAGCCCTGCCTTAGGCATCCCCCTCCTTGCGGTTGAGGTAATGACTTCGGGCGTGACCAGCTTCCATGGTGTGACGGGCGGTGTGTACAAGGCCCGGGAACGAATTCACCGCCGTATGCTGACCGGCGATTACTAGCGATTCCTCCTTCATGCAGGCGAGTTGCAGCCTGCAATCTGAACTGAGGCCGGGTTTGCTGGGATTCGCTGGCTCTCGCGAGTTCGCTGCCCTTTGTCCCGACCATTGTAGTACGTGTGTCGCCCAAGACGTAAGGGGCATGCTGACTTGACGTCATCCCCACCTTCCTCCGGTTTGTCACCGGCAGTCTCCTTAGAGTCCCCAACTTAATGCTGGCAACTAAGAACGAGGGTTGCGCTCGTTGCGGGACTTAACCCAACATCTCACGACACGAGCTGACGACAGCCATGCACCACCTGTGTTCGCGCTCCCGAAGGCACCCCCAGCTTTCACCAGGGTTCGCGACATGTCAAGTCTTGGTAAGGTTCTTCGCGTTGCATCGAATTAAACCACATACTCCACCGCTTGTGCGGGCCCCCGTCAATTCCTTTGAGTTTCACACTTGCGTGCGTACTCCCCAGGCGGGATACTTAACGCGTTAGCTTCGGCACGGCTCGGGTCGATACAAGCCACGCCTAGTATCCATCGTTTACGGCTAGGACTACAGGGGTATCTAATCCCTTTCGCTCCCCTAGCTTTCGTCCCTGAGTGTCAGATACAGCCCAGTAGCACGCTTTCGCCACCGATGTTCTTCCCAATCTCTACGCATTTCACCGCTACACTGGGAATTCCTGCTACCCCTACTGCTCTCTAGTCTGCCAGTTTCCACCGCCTTTAGGTCGTTAAGCAACCTGATTTGACGGCAGACTTGGCTGACCACCTGCGGACGCTTTACGCCCAATAATTCCGGATAACGCTTGCCTCCCCCGTATTACCGCGGCTGCTGGCACGGAGTTAGCCGAGGCTGATTCCTCAAGTACCGTCAGAACTTCTTCCTTGAGAAAAGAGGTTTACAATCCAAAGACCTTCCTCCCTCACGCGGCGTTGCTCCGTCAGGCTTTCGCCCATTGCGGAAAATTCCCCACTGCTGCCTCCCGTAGGAGTCTGGGCCGTGTCTCAGTCCCAGTGTGGCTGCTCATCCTCTCAGACCAGCTACTGATCGTCGCCTTGGTAGGCCCTTACCCCACCAACTAGCTAATCAGACGCAAGCTCTTCTCCAGGCCAATTAGGTTTCACCTCGCGGCACATCGGGTATTAGCAGTCGTTTCCAACTGTTGTCCCCGTCCTGAAGTTAGATTCTTACGCGTTACTCACCCGTCCGCCACTAGAATCCGAAGATTCCCGTTCGACTTGCATGTGTTAGGCACGCCGCCAGCGTTCATCCTGAGCCAGGATCAAACTCTCCATGATGAATCGTTTGATTCTTTTGACTTTTTTTCGTCTCCCCCTTGCGGGTTTGACTTTTTTGTTATAGAATTGCTTCTAAACGAGGCTTTTTTTGCTTGGCTTTCAAACTATTGTTTTGTCTAGGTTCCAGCGTCGTTTGTTTCGCTTCGCTTTCGCTTTGCTTCAACCGCGCATTTACCAATGTATCTAACTTCCCCAGGTTTGTCAACCCCTTTTGGCAAAATTTTTTGATCTTTTTTCTATCCCTTGCTCCGTAAGCCTTTCAGC
>NZ_JADEVX010000248.1:0-5096 GCF_015207925.1 Microcystis sp. LEGE 00066
TCCTGTAAATATCGGAATCGTCGTCGAAGATATAGTTTAAGAGTTAACTTGTTGGCGGCTATTTATAACTGTGAGTTAGGGATAGGTATAGCAGCTTCTTAAAAGTTGCCTAAAGATTAATCAAGTCAAGGAGAATTTATTCTCAATTTTTATAATTGAGATAGTTTGTGCCGCTTAAATAAAGAGGTTTTAATAACCAAATTAAAGCAGCTCTAAAGAGTTTTGAGTTAAAAGTTAAACTTCAAGTTTTCATTCAGGACGAATGTACTGATTAACTAATTTTTTTGGGAAAATTAGTTAACCGATCATTATAACATATAATTAATTTGCAAGAGTTCTAATGTACATGGTGCGTTCCCCAAAATCGATCGCTGGAGCAGTAGGAACCACCTTAGGGAACGCACCCTACAAGATTGCGTACTGCTACGCAGTGCCTTCGGCATCGCACTACAGCTTATTGGTTTAGCATAACGGATAAGTTCAGAGGCGCGCTTTAGCGCGTCCGCTGGAACGAATTGTTAGAACCCCGTTTGGCGATGTAATGTCAGCATCTTTAGGCTGAATGTTTTCTTCCGCAGCCTCTTCAAACAGTGTGAAGTCGGCAATGCTGAATAATGGCAATGAAGCTTTTTTGGATTTCTCATTGACAAAATCACCCATACGATCCGAGCCATTAGCCATCCTATGCAATATTGTTGTAATAGCCTCCTGGCTACGATCAACACCAATCCATTTCCGCCCAAGCTCTGATGCCACCACTAATGTGGTTCCAGACCCTGCATAGCAATCTAGGACAAGATCACCGGGATTTGATGATGCTTCAATAATTCTAGAAAGAAGTGCAGGATTCTTTTCCGTTGGATAGCCGGTTATATGAATGTTTTGATTATGCGCGTCACGAAAGTCCATCCAAATGTCTTGCACTGGAATTCCAGCGCTATTTTCAAGATAGATTTTTCGGCGCGGGTTTCCCGTTGGCGACCAATAAATCTCTCCACGGGCATCCATCTCATCTAGGGTTGACGGTTTATATTGCCAATGCTTTCCGGGTGGCGGCAGCTTGCCTTTCCACTCCCCACCTGTTTCCCCGTTACGGACACCGGGAGCATGGACGGGTACTTTTTTGTATCTGCGCCCATCGGGATCAAGGCATGGATACTCCTTTACTGATTTAACTTCATCCCATGGTTCAATTGGTCGGTTCCATACATAGTTATCGCTCTTTGTGTAGAAAAGAATGTAGTCGGCTACATTTCCGTATGTCTTTCTCGTGTAGTTCTTAGGATTGCACTTCTTGCGCGTTATGCAATTTCGGAAATTTTTCTCTCCGAAAATTTCATCTAAGACGACGCGAAAATGAAAAATCATTCTTTCATCAAGGTGAAGGTATAGCGAACCATCATCGGCCAACAAACGGTGAATTAAAATTAGGCGTTCGCGTAACGTTTCAACAAAATCAGGTCCAACAAGATGATCGTCATAAGCATGGTTTTGTTTTCTTGACTCAAAGGATGATGCAGTTGCAAATGGAGGATCGATGTAAACAAGTTTCACTTTTCCGCTTACGGCTTCATCCCTCGCTAAAGCCGCAAGTACAGCCAAGTTGTCCGCGTGGTAAAGCCTATTATCGCCGCCTGAATATGCCGAATTTGGCAAGTAGTGTCCTGCGGGAAGCGCAAGAATATCTTCTTGTGCCTTTTTTCCGGGGTACTCTAGGCGAAAACCATTAGTGTCCACAGGCGACACCCTTTCCCCTTTTGTACGATTTCCCATGCCTGGAATTGGAACCGCCATACTTAAGACCTCAACCATTCAGATGTGATGCGATCTGGAACCATGCGCAGCGTGACAACCTTTACGCGGTCTGGCCATTGATCTTCGATGTAGGCGTAATCATTCCACATAGAACCAAGTAAGAGGCCTGGGCCGTCATTTACATAGACCACTTTGATATGCGGCAATCCATGACTGTCTGCATAGTCAAGAATCTCTTGGGCAACTTCACGATATTGACCTGTGCGATCGTCCTCCTGTGCACCGCCGCGATCTGAGTCGTAGCGAGCCAAGCCAATAGCAAGCACTTTCTTGCCTTCATAGATAACGAAGTCCACTGGACGATCTGGCTTCGGATAATCCTTAAAAACATTTCCTAGCAGCACATCTTTACCTGCTCTTTGAGGGCCCGTAACAACAAACTCGATATGCTGGCTGCGCAGAACATCGAATAACCTTTCAGTTAAGTCATAGCCTTTTTTGCCGCGGTCCTTGTATTCCCAAAGCACTGCGCATAAAGCTTCGTCGGGCATGGGGTGACTGTCAAATTTTTGTTGGACTTCGACAATATTCCTGAAAGCATCACCAAACTCAGCGCATATTTTATCTGCGTCTGTTTTTCTTTTTAACATTTCAACTGGTGTTTGTGGGCTAACGTACTTCTTAAATACACGGCAAAGCTGCGTACGCATCCACTGATTCCTCGTGTCCATAATAGAGGTGAAAAAGTTAGTGGAAGAATGCGATGCCTTTAGCAATAGCCCAAACTCGACTAGAACTGGCTCATATAATCGGCAAGCGTCTGGAAGAATATCTGGGTAATACTCACCTGTGGCGAGTGTGATCCATGCCTCAGCTTCGGATTTGTAGTCGGAAAATTTTCGTTCTTTTTTCATTGAGCTTGCAGACCCACTATTTAAGAGGTTCTAACTACATATTATCTGGAAACTTTCCGTATAACACTCTCTGGGGTAACGATATGGGTCAACTTTCGGCATATCACTCTATTTAGGCGCAATCGCCCGAACTTTTCCCTATATCACGCCCAAAAGCGTGTTAGCCAGATTAGCCCACATCGCACTGGCTCTTCGGTTTGTGTTATGCAATGAACGGGGGTTATAAGGGATGGAACCCCTATATAGAAAGGCATTTAGCGATTTTTGTCAATTATTTTCGATCTAGAGCGAACTAATCAATTAAATCCTTTGCCAGATAAGGATTTAGTCGATTTATGCCCCCCTATCGAACCATACCAAGTAACGAAGAGCCATCGCACTTTAACCCACAGTTTCAATCAATGTGCATGGTGCGTTCCCCAAAATCGATCGATGGAGTAGTAGGACTTGCATTAGGGAACGCAGCCTACCAGCTGAATTCACTACGTTTACATGATTATGAGTTATCTAACACACGGTCGGGTGCAATCATTTGTTAGACCTCAAATTCGATTACAGTAGCAATGGCGGCTACAATTTCCAGCATTGTAATTTCAGAAACGCTTCCTAATTTACGAATAAACCTTTGTAAATCCACCCCCCTTAGTTGAAGAGTATCAATTGCAGAAGCTTTATTCAATCCATTGATACTGTTAGGTTCAATTTTAACGTGCCAGAAATTTGCTGAAAAATATGTTTTCCAGTCTGTAATAGGAGCAATAAGCTTGATAGGAAGCTTTCCTACTGAATCGGAACTGATGACGACGGCAGGACGCACTTTTTTGATTTCTGCACCAACAGTAGGATCAAAGTTGACTAACCAAATTTCTCCACGTTTTGGCAGCTCAGGGTTAATACTCAATGATGTCACCTGCCATTAACTGCTGCCATTCAGAATCTTGTTGATAGTGAGAGAGCATTATATCGGCTTGACTTTTGAGAATATTTCTACGTTCAGTCATTGGTAACTTCAGAAAAGCAAGACGCTGTTTTAAGGATGGAGATATATCTTCGGTGGTAGAAGAATCAGAACTAACTTCTTCAACCAAAATAACTACCTCAACAGTTTGTCCTACAGTCAGATCTGGAGATTCAATTTCAATTCTATTTCCCGGTAGGACTTTTGCTGTCCTGTACAAAGTTGATTTAACCATTTTAAGCCTTCTCTTTAAGTATTGTTGTTAATATAGCTTATTAAAATCGGCGACCGCACTTTAACCCACAGTTTCAATCAATGTGCATGGTGCGTTCCCCAAAATCTATTAGTGGAGCAGTAGGAACCACATTAGGGAACGCACCCTACGGCGATAGGGATTTGCTGAAACCGAGCTCAATACATACTGCTTTCTCTATTTCTTCCCAATAAACGTCTTCTAAAACACCCTGTTTATTTTTAATTCTTTGAGAATCTACAGCCCTCATTTGACTTAAGTTGATGTGTCGATCTCCGTCTAGTCCATTCTGCACTGTCGGTGTAATATTGACAACAAAAGGATAAGTCCTTTTCCCGGGCAACAATGGAGCAACTATTGTCGTTGTTCCATTTTGATTGCCAATATCGTTTTGTAAAATCAGGCAAGGACGTTCTTTATCGGTTTCATGACCAACAGCGGGTTTCAGATCGATCCACCAGATCTCTCCTCGCTTATAGGTTAGTCTTCCATTAGGCATTTAGACCGTCGCCCACTGCAATATCCCAGACAGAGATTTCTGCTTGCATCTCTGGATCATTAGCCTGATCTTTATAAGCGTCTTCTAGCTCTTTCATAAAAACCCTTCTCTTCTCTTGCCAGAGAACATCATTTATGAAGCTGCTACGATTGCTTGCTAGTCGATCTACAAATTCCAAAACTTCGTCGTCTAAGGTTATGCTGACTTTCTTACTCATTGCCATAAACTGTTTACGACAGCCTGGTAGGATTAGATCATCATACTAACTAATCCTACATTAATTGTCAATGCCTGCCTCTGATCTGTAAGTAGATTGAATGCCTAACGACATCTAGGGGTGCTACCCAATGCCTTCGGTATCGCACTTTAACCCACAGCTTCAATCAATGTGCATGGTGCGTTCCCCAAAATCGATCGCTGGAGCAGTAGGAGCCACTTTGGGGAACGCACCCTACAAGATTGCGTACTGCTACGCAGTGCCTTCGGCATCGCACTAACGTTTCGGGTCAGCGGTTGCCAGGATCTCTACACCCCGCCCAAGCAACTTCGGTCAATCCGCTGCACCGGAATTGTTAGGCACTAATTTTAGAGGTTCTTCGGTTTGTCTTATGCAATAGACGGGAGTTATAAGGGATGGAACCCTTATAGAGAAAGACATTGGGCGATTTTTGTCAATTGTTTTTTATCTAAAGCGAACTAATCAATTAAATCCCTTAC
>NZ_JADEVX010000032.1:0-31517 GCF_015207925.1 Microcystis sp. LEGE 00066
GTCTCCTGTCTCCTGTCTCCTGTCTCCTGTCTCCTGTCTCCTGTCTCCTGTCTCCTGACGGTTAAATTCATTGACTTACTTTTAACTGTAAGCGAAAGTGGACGGGGGTAGAAGACTGGGGGAGAATAACTAATTCATAAAATCCCTCTTCGGGTAATTGACCAGACCATTGCCGATCGCTAGACTTATGTAAAAGGGTAATATTACCCGTGGGAGAGTAGAAAGATAGTAAAACTTCGCCTTCCGCCTCTAAATTTAAGTTTAACCGATCACTGGAACGCAATTTTATTGCATAGGCTTTTCCTTGTCCCTGGCTGAGAATTGCCTCGATAACTTCCTCCCCCCCCGCGTCTAAACTTTCGATCGCTTGGTAGGATAGGCCAGACTGTAAAGATTGTAACTGATTCCAGGCCAAACCACTCCATAGTTGACCCAGGCTTGTATCAAAACTTGGTCTTTCTGTCAATTCGGGAAATAACTGAAAAAAGGCAGTATCAGTGAGTAAATTAAAGACTCTACCGCTTAAGCGTAGTTGATTCACTTGTTCTCGCCATTTTTCTCGCTGTTGCTCGTTGTAGCTACCTAATGCTTCTCTAGTGCCAGAATCGAGACGTTCTAAGCGATCGAGTACTTCTGCTCCTAGAATGTCTCTCTGTTCCTGTTTCTGTTTTTCCTCTTTGATATCCCCATAGCGGAGGTTAAACAATTCATTGACGAGATTTTTAAAAAACTGACTATCAATTCCCAACTCTAGACGACGCTTTCTCATCTCAGTTTTCCGTTGCCATGCCGTATCTGTGGCAGAATTAAAATTATTTTCCTCCGTGGCAAAAACGGGTTTAACGGTTTCGTGTTGATTGCTGTGTTTAACCCACTGTTTCCCGATTAACCAGCCTATTGCCGCCGATAATAGCATCAAGAGGCAAAAAATAGCGATTCTGCCAGAACAGCCGAGAAAAACGGGCGATTTATTCCGAGAATTGGCGGCCATTGTCTTCTTAGACGATTTAGGGTTTTGGTCTGTAAAGATGAGATTAACACAAATAATAGGCTAAGACGCATTTTAATCGCCTATCCTGAGATTCGCCGAATCTTCCCCAATCCCTTCACCAATGCAAAAATGAAAAGCATCATTGAGAAATTGTTTGAAAATAGGGAATAAATTGTGAAAAAATTAAATGAACCTTCAGACCGATCACAATTAACCCCAAAGAAGTCAAAAATCCCCCTTCAGAACCCCGTGACACTAATAACTAATAACTAATAACTGAATAAAACTACATTCCCATAATTTCGTAACCGGAATCTACATAAATAATCTGACCGGTAATACCACTAGAAAGATCACTGGCTAAAAAAGCGGCCGTATTTCCTACCTCAATTTGTGTCACGGTGCGATGTAAAGGAGCGATTTCTTCCACATGATGGATCATATCAAGAATTCCCCCCACGGCCGAAGATGCTAAGGTGCGAATTGGACCGGCAGAAATACCATTGACTCGGATCTTTTGGCCACCTAATTCCGCAGCTAAATAGCGAACACTCATTTCTAAACCGGCCTTTGCCACCCCCATTAAATTATAGTTAGGAATTACCTTGACACCACCGAGATAGGTAAGAGTGATAATACTTCCCCCTTCCGTCATCAAGGGTTTAGCCGATCGCGCTAGACGGGTTAGGGAAAAAGTGCTAATATCTAGGGATTTAGTGAAAGCTTCCCGGGGAATGGCGGTAAAATCGCCCGTTAAACCCTCTTTATCGGCAAAAGCGAGACAGTGAATCAAAATATCCAGTTTACCCCATTTTTCCGCCACTGTAGCGAAAGTATCTTCTACCTGTTGGTCATTTTGGACATCGCAGGGGACATAAAAAGCGGGATTAAGTTCATCGGCCAATTCTCGCACTTTTTTTTCAAAACGGCCTTTTTCGTCGGGGAGATAGGTGACACCGATATTTGCACCAGCTTGATGGAGTTGTTGAGCAATTCCCCAAGCGATCGAGCGATTATTGGCAATTCCTGTCACTAGGGCGTTTTTTCCCGTTAAATCTAACATAGTTCTCGTTTCTCTTACAAAAATCTCCCCAATAGCCGACCCCAGCGAGATTCGGTATAATAGGGATACAGATAACGGGGCAGCAATGATCACCCCTCCCCCATTGTCTGGCAAAAAGCGCCCAAAACTTTTCCCAGTTTAGCGAGCGGTTGTGTTTAATAGAGGTGACACTCGTTGGATAATAAAAACAATTTTCCCCTTTTTTGGATGTGAGATGGACTTATCATTAATACAAGATAAACCCCTAGCAGATGTGTTCCGTCGAATCGGCAGCGGCAATTTCCCCCCGGTGGTGGAGTTGTTCGAGCGTGGCAAAACGATCTTTTTCCCGGGAGATCCCGCTGAAAGAGTCTATTTTTTGCTGAAAGGAGCCGTTAAGTTGTCGCGAGTCTATGAAGCGGGAGAAGAAATTACCGTGGCTCTACTGCGGGAAAATAGCGTCTTTGGTGTGCTATCCTTACTCACTGGTCAGCGATCGGATCGTTTTTATCATGCCGTGGCTTTTACTCCGGTAGAATTACTCTCGGCCCCGATCGAGCAGGTAGAAAGATCCCTCCGCAATAATCCCGATTTATCAATGTTGATGCTGCAGGGTTTGTCCTCGCGGATTCTGCAAACGGAAATGATGATCGAAACCTTAGCTCACCGGGATATGGGTTCACGTTTGGTCAGTTTTTTGTTAATTCTCTGTCGTGATTTTGGGGTTCCCACCACCGATGGCATCCGGGTGGATCTAAAATTGTCTCACCAAGCGATCGCAGAAGCGATCGGTTCTACCCGCGTCACTGTCACCCGTTTATTGGGAGAGCTGCGGGATCAAGAAATGGTCTCAATTTACAAGAAGAAAATTACCGTCCATAATCCCGTCGCTCTCAGTCAACAATTTACTTAAAATTCTGGATGACTAGCGCTTATATTTTAGTTTTGGCCATCGTGGTTTTAGGTGGTCTGATAGCGGCGATTGGCGATCGTATAGGTAGCCGTATCGGTAAGAAAAGGATGCGTTTATTTAATCTGCGTCCGAAACAAACCGCAACTTTGATGACGATTGTAACGGGAATTTTGATCGCCGGTTCGACTTTAATTGTCTTATTTGCTTCTAGTAAATCCCTGCGTCAAGGGGTTTTTGAACTGGATCGTCTCTTAAATGAACGTCGTGCCGCTATCAAAGATTTAGAAAGTCAGGTAAGAAAAACCACCGAACAAAAAAATCGAGTGGAAAAGGCTTTAAAAACGGCTAAAAGTGAACAGATAGCTGTGCAGAAACGTCTAGAGGTTCTTAATAAAAATTATCAAGCTTCTCGTCAACGTTTGCGATTAGTTTCGGGACAGTTGGAAAAGTTTCGCAAGGAAGTGGCTAATTTAAATAATGAACGAGTTATTTTAACTAATCAAAAGGCACAGTTAAGCAGTCAACGGGATCAATTGTCCCAACAAAAATCAATTCTTTCTAGTCAGATAAATCAACTACAAACCACCGTTCAAGTTAGAGATAAAGAGTTAGCTAATCAACAAAAGTTATTAACAACCAGACAAGCGCGACTTCAACAGTTGGAAACTCAACAAAAAACCCTACAGCTAGAAATTGATCGCCGGGATCAACGTATTGGAGAACTCGATCGATCGATTGTGGATAAAAATTTTGCTTTGGAACAGCGCGAGGGAAAATTAAAAGATTTAGAAACCCAAATGGCTTTTCTTAAGCGGGAAGTGGAAGTTTTAGAACAATACTATCAAACCTATCAAGAATTGCGGGAAAAACAAATCGCTATTTTCCGGGGACAGGTGTTATCTTTTGGAGCTTTTCGTATTGTCGATCCCCAAGCTATTGTCGCTGTTATTGATAAGTTATTGCGGGAAGCGAATATAAATGCTATCCGTGCCACCCAACCGAATCAGCCTAATTTTGACCAGCGTTTAGTTAAGATCACAAAAGCACAGGTAGAACAGTTAAGTCAACAATTACAGGACGGTAAAGAATATGTGGTGAGAATCCTTTCCGCAGGTAATTATGTCTTAGGAGAAAGCGAGATTCGTGTCTTTGCTGATGTGGTTCCCAATCAAAGAGTTTTTGAGGAGAAACAGGTGATCGCTACCGTTTCTATTGATCCCCAAAATATGACAGAAGAAGACCTACAAAAGCGATTAGATTTACTCTTAGCTTCGGCTCAATTTCGCGCTAGAAGTGCGGGAGTTTTAGGGTCAATTCAAGTAGAAGATGGTTTATTAACTACGGTAGTTAACTTTATTGGTCAAGTGAAAAAGTCGGGTAATTCTATCGAGACACTTGAGGCAGTTGCTGCTAGTAAAACTAATACATCTGGACCTTTAACTTTGCGTTTAGTAGCGGTAAAAGATGGTAAAATTGTTTTTAGTACGTCTTCTTAAAAGATAGCTAAAGTTAGGATTTGAGATTAAAATCAACTCCTTCGTAAATATCGACAAGATTTAAGCTAATTCCTAAAGAATCTAGGGATATAATTCCCCTTGCTGGGGTGTATTCTTGCAGTAACCAATTATTTTCCGAGGTTTTGCTATAGGATTCTATTAGTATCTCCTCTTGACTGACGAGAAGATATTGGTTTAATTGGGGTATAGAACGATAATAACGAAATTTATCACCCCGATCATAACTAGAGGTGGAAGGGGATAAAACTTCGATAATTACACAGGGATTTAAAATTTCATCGTTGCGATTATCACTAAATAATGGTTCCCCAGCAATGATCATTAAATCTGGGTATAAACCGCGATTATATTGGGGTATCCATAGACGCAAATCACTGGGAAAGACTTCATAAATAGTTTTCCTTAAAGCATTATCTAACAAGCGAATTAAATTGCGTACCAGTCGATTATGATTGATGCTTCCCCCTGTCATATCGATAATTTCCCCGTCGTGATATTCGTGTTTAGTTTCCGCTCTAGCTTCTAAATTACGATATTCTTCTAAGCTGAGAGTTTCGGTAGGAGATCGAGTTAGCATTTTCTCTGTCACAGAATTTTTAATCCTCCCGATTATAACCTAGATCACAGAAAAAAGGGTTATCATTCATCAATTATTCTTCAATTAAAATTAATTCCTTCGTAAATATCGACAAGATTTAAGCTAATTCCTAAAGAATCTAGGGATATAATTCCCCTTGCTGGGGTGTATTCTTGCAGTAACCAATTATTTTCTGAGGTTTTGCTATAGGATTCTATTAGTATCTCCGATTGACTGACGAGAAGATATTGGTTTAATTGGGGTATAGAACGATAATAACGAAATTTATCACCCCGATCATAACTAGAGGTGGAAGGGGATAAAACTTCGATAATTACACAGGGATTTAAAATTTCATCGTTGCGATTATCACTAAATAATGGTTCCCCAGCAATGATCATTAAATCTGGGTATAAACCGCGATTATATTGGGGTATCCATAGACGTAGATCGCTAGATTGAAGACGGTAATTAGTTCCTCCTAAAGCTAATTTTAGCAGGACAATAAGATTAATGAGAATACTATTATGATTGATGGTTCCCCCTGTCATATCGATAATTTCCCCGTCGTGATATTCGTGTTTAGTTTCTGCGCTAGTTTCTAAATTACGATATTCTTCTAAGCTGAGGGTTTTGGGAGGAGATGAAGTCAACATTTTTCTAGATTAGATATTCTTTTATTTAATCATAACACAATTAATACTACCTATTTAATTCTAATTCCCCTTGGAGAAAATCAACAAATTGTCTGGCAGTTCTTCCTGATCGCCCATTATGTTGGGTTGCCCATTGTTTGGCACGAAATTCTAAGTCTTCTAAGCTAATTTTTAATTTAGCTACACTGGCTAAATGACGCACTATTTTCAAATACTTTTCTTGATTAGCTGGTTCAAAAGTTAGGGTTAAACCAAAGCGATCACTAAAGGATAATTTTTCTTGTACTGTGTCCCAATTATGCACTTCATCCCCATCTTTTGGTTGTGGTCGATCGGCGAAAAATTCTCTGACTAAATGTCGGCGATTAGAAGTGGCATAAACTACGACATTTTTCGGTCTAGCGGTGACACTTCCCTCTAAAACAACCTTTAAAGCTTTAAAAGCTTCATCATCTTCTTCAAAGGATAAATCATCGACAAAGATAATAAATTTCTGCGGTAAATCTCGCAGAATTTCAATAATTAATGGTAGGTCTTTTAATTGGGATTTGGCCACTTCAATTAATCGCAATCCTTGACTATGGTATTTTTGCAATAATCCCTTGACTAGAGAGGATTTTCCCGAACCACGACTGCCATAGAGTAGGACATTTAAAGCGGGATAACCTGCTAATAAAAACTCAGTGTTTTTAATCAAGGTTTCCTTGGGCATTTCATAACCGACTATTTCTTGAATCTGCACGGGATCGGGATGAGTAATCCCTTGTAATCGGCCTTCTTGCCACCTTAAAGCTTGATAACGGGCAAAAATTCCTGTACCACATTCGCGATAATAATCGGCTAAATCTTCCACTAATTCCGTCCAATCTAAACCCGAATGTAGAAAACTTTCTAATTTATTGTCCACTTCCCAAGCGGGGAAACTGAGAAATTTAATTCGCTCAAAAATTGTCGAATTGCTGAGGCTATAAATGCTAGAATTATAGAGAGATTGGAGGATAGATAAATCCTGTTTCACGCCATTAATTAAAGATTCGGGTAACTCCCAAACACTTTTTTTCTGTACCTGTTGACTAAAGGGATTGTCATCTAATAAAATTTGTTCGACTAGAAAATCATTCCAACTAATATTTTTAGATGCTAAAGCTTGAAACCATTGACCATATGCTTTAAGAAAATCGGCGATATTATCCGTAGATAATAGGGTAATAAATGCCTGGCCAATAGCATTATTAAAAACCCCTTGATACAAAACTAACAAGCTGACTTTTTGGTAAATTTCAGATATCATTTTTTATTCTCCACTAATAACTAACATTTCATGGCTGATTTTTTACAATTCCTAATCCGATTTAATAATTGCCGTCTTCTAGCTGAGGGAATGTAAATCAGCTATTATTTTATCAAGATAGGGTAATCTCTGCAAGATTAAGGTTAAAAAAGGGAAAATGCCTACCGACTAATTCCCAAGATTTCTTGAGATGAGGTACAAGGTTTTCGTTTTTGGGAGACGGTTGATAATACATTGTCAGGTTACACTTCCTCTTGATGAGAAACGTTATATCTGATAAAATTTAACCAATCTTGGATTTCCTGTCCTAACCAGAGACATTCATCCTCGCGGAGATTCTGGCCGATAAGATAATAATTTTTAGCCGTCCGCAGACGAATCTGATAGTTACCTTCTGTGCCATTGCTATGGAGAAAAATACCCCATAAATCTTGAGTTTTAAAAGCAAATTTTTTGTAGATAAAATTGAAAAGTTTATATTTAATTAAAACTTCTTGAGGGGTAAGAATTAATTGCATCTCCCGCAAACAAATAAAACTAATCAGAGCTATAATAAAGGTAAGAATCGGGGAGATAAAGATAGTGACAGTAAGGACAATCGCCAAAGAGCAGAGGGTAGGCGCATCGGAAGGTAGCTTAATTTTTGGGGGTAAATTAATCTCTAAATTATCCCTATGTTTAGCGATGCGGATGGAACTGTGGGGAGGTTTTGGTAATTTCTTAGGATCGATTAAACTTGATACTTGACGATAGGAGGGATGTTGGAGAAATTTCAGGGCTTCTCTGGCACTTTTAAACCGCTTTTCTACTGCCATATCGGTCATAGTTTCTAACCAATCGATTAAATCATCATCGATTGTCACCAGTTGGCGAAATTGAATTTTAGAGTCGCGGTGGGGCAGTTCTATCGGCACAATTCCCGTCAATAAATGAATTAAAGTCATACCTAAAGCATATAAATCAGAACTGGGAACCGCCCGGCCCCAAAATTGTTCTAGGGGTGCATAACCACTCGTTCCCACCACAGTAAAAGTAACTCCCGTCACTGCACCTCTGGACTGGACTGCGCCAAAATCCACTAAATAAACGTTATTTTCCGAGTTAATAATTAAATTACTAGGTTTAATATCTCGATGTAATACTGGGGGCGATAATTCATGCAAATAAATGAGAATTTCGAGAACTTCTTGGGCAATATTCCGAATTACCGTAGCGGTGAAACGTTGCCCCCTTTCTAAGCGATCGCTTAAGGATTCTCCCGGTATATAATCTTGTACAAGTACAAACCAAGGAATCCCGTCACCTTGATTTTTATCGAGGGAAAAATAATCGCGATAGCGGGGAATACGGGGATGATAGAGAGAAGCTAAGACGGCTGCCTCCCGTTCAAATAATTTTAATTCTTCCCACTCCATCTGGGGACTAAAAGCGAGGAGTTTAATAATTACCGATTCCTGGGATAATATATCGGTAGCTAACCAAGTTTGACGACCGATAGCGGTATTTCCCAGGCGTTGTTGTAGTCGGTAACGTTCAGCTAAAAGAGAATGAGAAGTAAAGGTCATAGTGGCTTTTCCCTTATTTAGGGTCTGCTGAAAAAGTTTTTCCTGGGGACAGGGTGTGGGGTGTGGGGAAGTGGGGAAGTGGAGAAGTGGGGGAATTTCAACTAAAACCCTAACACCCTAAACCCCTAAACCCCTAAACCCCTATCTCCTGACTCCTGACGACCGGCTACTGACGACTGGCTACTGACTCCTAACCCCACCAACAAACTTTTTGCCGCAAACCCTAATTAATATCAATTTGTTTTTTGGCTGTCCAACAAAGGGCGATTCCTTTTTCTTTATAGGAAGATTCTCCGACAAAGATAGGATATAATTCAGATTCACCACGATAGATAATTTCCTGGCCATCAAATCCTAGAAAAATCGGTTGATTGGGTTGAATTGCCTGATAATCTCGTTGGAGAATCTGAGGATGTAACATAGCTTTAATTTCACCCTGTTCATCCCTAGGATAATCGATCGAGCCTAAACGTTGGTAAACTGTTAGAGATTCGCTGAAAGTATCGAGATGGGCAGCGAGATAATTTTCCTGTTCGATGTAGTCTAGGATTTGATAAATGAGTGTTTCGGTTTGACGAAAAAGATAGGGACAGATGACACCATGGTTAATTGGACCGATTTCGAGGGTAAAAGCTAGGGGACAAATTCCTTTCAGAAAATGATTTTCTTCCTCGCTGACGGGATGATAAATTAAGCGCACCTCAGGATTAATTTTAGTCAGATAGGTAAATAGTTTTAATAGCCAAGGATGGGGATTAGAATAAATAATCGCCAGCATCATGTTAGATGTGGTGCTGTGAATATCGATTAATAAATCAATGGATTTTTCTCGGATTTCTTTGACTATTTTTTTAGCTCGTTTTTGTTCGTATTGCTGATAATCGGGATTAACTAAATCTTTCTGGTTAAAACAACGATTTAAATCCGTATCGATATATCTAACCCGTTGCTTTAGGGCTAAGGGATTAGCGATGAGACTGTGGGATTGAAAACTGCTGCGAGCAATAAGATTAGGGGACTTTTGTAGGTATTTAACCAAATAAGCGGGAGTTAGTTCATTGCCATGCACACCGGCAATTAAAGCCAGATTTTTAATAGTAGTTTTCTGATAGATCATTTTTTATAATTTTTGAAAAGTTGTAATTATTTATGGTTTGCGGCAAAAAGTTTGTTGGTGGGGTTAGGAGAAAGTTATCAGTTATCAGTTATCAGTTATCAGTTCACTGAGAAAACTCCCCACACCCCACACCCCACACCCTACAACCCACCCCTATAACTGATTTAGAAAAACCAGCCGTAGGAATGAAGACCTTTACCTAAAAGATTCACCCCTAAATAACATACCCAAACCACAACAAAACCACTCGCTGCTAGAATAGCTGGTTTTCTTCCCTGCCATCCCCGGGTAATGCGGGCATGGAGATAAGCGGCAAACACTAACCAAGTGATTAGAGCCCAAGTTTCTTTCGGATCCCAACTCCAATAGGAACCCCAAGCTTCATTGGCCCAAACCGCTCCGGCGATGATACCGATAGTGAGAAGGGGAAAACCAAGACCAATGACCCGATAACTGATATTATCGAGGGTTTCCGCCAAGCTAAGACGTTGGGGCGAAAGAGTCGCCATCGCTGTTAAGGTGGGAGTTAAAAGGGCGGTTGTGCCACCGTTAGCCGTTTCCATGAAAACTGGCGCGGAAAGAGTGGTAGATGACTTATTTTGCAGACGATAGGCCCCCGTACCCACGGAACTGCCTTTTAACTCGATATTTTGACCTCTAGTGACGATCAGAAAAGCGATCGCCATCAGGGAACCCACCATCAAAGCAGCATAACTTAACATCATGACGCTAACGTGCATCATCAACCAATTCGATTTTAAAGCCGGAACCAAGGGCGCCGAAGTTTGCATTTCTCCTGGTAAGGACAAAGTGGCAAAAGCGGTAATCCCCATGGCTACAGGAGTCGTCACCACCCCCACCAGGCGACTGCGGCTAGTGTACTCAGCAATTAAATGAACCGCAGTTACACCCCAAGCGAGAAAGAATAAAGATTCGTAAAGATTGCTAATGGGGAAATAACCCGCTTCTAACCAACGCGCTCCCAATAAAGCGGCGATACAGAGGTTAGCGATGGCCACTCCCGTGCTGCCCAGGCCCGGCAACAAAGGTATGCTGGGAAAGGCTGCCCCGGCCCAATAAACCAGCATAGTTAAAAACAGGACTAAAAAAGAAGTGTTATCGAGAAAGTTCTCTAAGCTAACTAAATTCATGGGATTTCTCTCGTTTGTCGCTCGCTCGCTACCAAGTATTCCATCCTCTATCCTATCCCATCGGTAAGGCGATCGAGATAGGGAATTGTTAGTATAAACTTTGCATTTTCACTCTGACCCACCCTAAAAATTATGACTAATCAAGAAGATAATCAATTTTCCTGGTCGCGTTTGCCTCTGTTAGGCAAAATCCTGATCATTTGTTCTGGTGTTGCCGCTTTAGGCTATTTTCTTATCCCTCGTCCCTCAGAATTATCCAATATTCCCCTCGAACCCTACAGCGAGTTTATCAGTAAAGTGGAACGGGGCGACATCAGTAGGGTCAGAATTGGCAATCAAGTCATCTTGTATCAATTAAAAAATCCTTTAGAATCCCTGCCTATTCTGGGTAATCCCCCCCTTAATCCACCGGGATCAAGTAATCCCTTTCGCGGTGATTCTAGTTCTCTGGCCAGCAAACCAAGCAGTAATCTAGCCCCCGGACGAGTATTGGCCACGATTCCAGTCGATAACCCCCAATTACCCCAACTATTACAGCAAAAAGGCGTAATCTTCGAGGCGATTCCCGTGGTCGAAAACAGTTGGATCACCACTCTCCTCGCTTGGGTGGTTCCCCCCTTAATTTTAGTCGCCGCCATGCAGTTTCTGTTCTATCGCAACGATGACACGCGTAAATCGCTGCTTTTTAATAAAAATCTCGCTAAAGTTTACGGAGACGGCGAAAAATATCCGATTACTTTCAGTGATGTGGCCGGGGCCGAGGAAGCAAAAACCGAGTTAAAGGAAATCGTCGAATTTCTCAAGGATGCCGAGCGCTTTAATAAAATTGGGGCGCGTATTCCTAAGGGTGTTCTCTTAGTCGGACCGCCTGGGACGGGAAAAACCCTCTTAGCAAAAGCGGTCGCGGGGGAAGCGGGAGTGACGTTTTTTAGCATTTCGGCCTCGGAATTCGTGGAATTATTTGTCGGGACCGGGGCAGCCCGGGTGCGGGATCTATTTGCCCAAGCGAAGAAAAATGCCCCTAGCATCATTTTTATTGATGAATTGGACGCGATCGGTAAATCAAGAAGTTCGGGATCGGGAACTAGCGGCAGTAATGATGAGCGCGAGCAGACTTTAAACCAACTTTTGACAGAAATGGACGGTTTTAGCCCCAAAGAAGCCGTCGTCATCGTTTTAGCCGCCACCAATCGCCCAGAGACTCTTGATGCCGCTTTATTGCGTCCGGGGCGCTTTGATCGCCAAGTTTTGGTGGATCGTCCCGATTTAGCGGGAAGATTGGCAATTTTGGAAATATACGCCCAACGAGTCCAGATGGGTGAAGATGTTAACCTCAAAGCGATCGCCACCCAAACCCCCGGTTTTGCCGGTGCCGATTTAGCCAACCTCGTCAATGAGGCTGCTCTCTTGGCTGCCCGTAATAATCGGGAAAAAGTCAGTCAAATCGACTTTAAAGAGGCGATAGAAAGAGTTATCGCTGGTTTAGAAAAGAAAAGTCGGGTTTTATCGGAAAAAGAAAAGAAAATCGTCGCTTATCACGAGGTCGGCCATGCTTTAGTTGGTGCTGTTATGCCGGGAGGTGGTCGCGTCGAGAAAATTTCGATCGTTCCCCGGGGTTTATCCGCTTTGGGTTATACCCTGAAAATTCCCACGGAAGACCGTTTTTTGATGACAGAAACCGAATTTAAAGAACAAATTACTATGTTATTGGGCGGTCGGGCAGCCGAAGAATTAATCTTTGGCAGTGTTACTAATGGCGCTTCCGATGATTTACAAAGGGCGACGGATATTGCGGAAAGAATGGTGACAATTTATGGTATGAGTAAATCCCTGGGTCCCCTAGCCTACGATAAAACGGGACAGGCTAATTTTTTAGGTAATAATCAGGGTAGTCCTCGGCGTTCGATCGGGGAAAATACGGCGAAAGCGATCGATGAAGAGGTTAAACAAATTATCGATGCTAGTTACCAAAAAGCCCTAGCAATTCTTAGTTACAACCGCAATTTATTAGAGTCGATTACCGCTAATCTTCTGACCACGGAAGTAATCGAAGGAGAAGAATTGCAAGAGTTATTAAATCAAGCGCAAATGGTCTGATCAATCATCATAAATAGTGCAGAATATCTAAGCTTAAGGAGAAGACAGAATCAAAGCATTAGAAAATTGATATTTCCCTGCTTTGACGGTTAATTTGCCCTCTTTCCATCCTAAAGAAACGGGAGAGTTATCTCGACTTAAACTGTTATAAAGGGCGAAATTTTTTGACCAATCGTGCTTTTGACCGTTACGAATTAACATCGGCAGTAGATTGATTTGATTATAGGTAAATTGTAAACTCTGCCCTTGACTGCCTTTAAATAAAACCCTGCCTTGCTTAATTTGAGTTAAATTTACTTGACTTTTTTGCTTAAATATGCTCTTGAAATTCTCATAACTACCCTGGGTTGCCGCTTCCCCCACTTCCAGAGCAAAACCCGCATAATTGTTACCTGTGGGTAAAGCTTGGTAGGTATTATCATCGGGATAAGGGGAATTAGGAATCTCGATCATTTCAGGAGAAGAAAGATTTATTAATCTCAGGGCTAACCAAGTTTTTTCTAATTGAATAAACCAGATATTATCATCTTTTTCTACCTTGGCAGTTTTCGGTAATTGCCAGAAAAAAGCTTGGTCTGCTGGTCGTAACCAGATTAAAAGATTACGATATTGTCCGATTTCATCCCCAGGATTTTTGCCCGGTTTTACGCCATTTTTGCCAGTGTTAGCCACAAAAAAATCCACACCTTTGTGTTGATTAAAGGCCATTAATTTAAACGGAGCCACATCGCCATCGGGGAAAGTTCCCGCCAGACTACCCATTTGATAACTAGCCCCAATAAATTGAGTTTCCCAATAACCCGGACTCTGATTATTGCCCGGTTTCCAGTTTTCATATAGGGGTTTACTGGCGAGAATTTCTACCGGTTTATTAAAGTTTTTTCGGGCTAATTCCATCACTGCTAAAGGAGGACGATAACGACTGGTAATTAGATAAAGAGAGTCCAATTCTGGACGATTATTGGCGACGGGAGTATCACCAAAGTATAACCAAAAAGTGCGACCTGCGTGTGATCGCATTACGCCATGGCCATCACCATAATCACGTTTTACAGGGCCACCCCAACCACCCCGATAATATTTAACACTAGCGGCCATGGATAACCAATCTAAGGCCATTTTTGCCCATTGTTTAACTTCCGTATCTTGAGAAAAATCGTAGAGATTGAGATAGGCAGCAAAGGTATGACCTTGATAAACTTCTGAATCCCATTCTCCCATACCGATGTTATATAAAGCCGAAACATAACGCTTAATTTTGCTTTTATAAATTTGACGAGTTGACTCATTTCCGGTTTCTTCGGCCATCAGATAAACCGATGTTTCGCGCATTGCCCGTAGGTTATCAGTATTGCGGCTATCTACCCATAAACCCCGTCTTGTCATACTCCAATCATTACCCGTTCCTTGGCCAATACCGTGGATAGGATGGGGTCGTTGTAAAGGGTCGGTTTCTGTCCAAATTTTCGCCGAATTATACATTCTCTGACGATAAACTGGATCGAGATATTTTCCGAGAAGAAAATATTTTCTAATTTGTCCTTTCAGGGTAAAAGAAAAATAATAATCTATATAATTAGTGTGGGCCTGTTCTTGTGTTTGTGGGTCATCCTGCTGCAGGAAATCTAGGGCTTTTTGCTGGTTTCCTGCCAAGAAATCAAACATGGCCATAGGATAGGATTTTTTCTCGTTTTCTCCCCACAAATTGCCATAACTTTCTGCCCTAGCAAAATGGTTAATAACTTGCTTTGCCCTTTGTTGAAATTCTGCCTCTAATTCTGGTGTCCAATCGTTAAGATATTGGGGTTGAACTTCGGCAACAGGGAAGGAAGCGATCGAGTTTTGAGAAACCGAATAGAGGGAGTTAAAGCCAATAGTAAATAGGGCAATTATTCCCGCTAAAATTAGGTATTTAATTCTAGATCCAATCGTCATCTTCTGCAAATTCATCGATGTTTCCTTGATTTTCTGTGGACTGAGTTTGATTCTCTTTATCTAATTGTAAAGGAACTGGTTCGGGAGCGATAATTTCTGGTAATAATTCTTCGGGTTTTTGACCATCTACCTCCACCACAATCATTTCTGTGACAGGAAACCAAAGAATCCGGCCTTGATCATCACAAACCGTCACCGATCGCGATTTATCTGGAGTCTCGGTTGCGAAGAAATCTCCTAACATTTTGGTGGGTAAAATATTCTTACTTTCACACCCACTAACTCCTAGAAATATATATTCGTTACCTGTGTTCAAATGTTGGACAATAATCGCCATAATTAAAAGGTTTTAGTCAATAAAATGTACTGATTGATAGTTGACTCTTGAATGATAGCTTTCAGCCCTAAGCTTTCCACTGATAACTGATAACTGATAACTGATAACTGATTACTGATTACTGCTTAACTTGACTGCCGTGACTGCGGGGATCAGTTTGACTAGCGCCCACAAGGATATTAAAATCAGAAGTCTCTCCCGCAGTGGTGGCATAGGGTAGGGTAGAATTAGTTAAAAGTGCTTCTAAATTAGCAGTTAAAATTGATTTTGGTTGTTCTCCGATCGCTTGGGCAACCGGTTGTCCTTGGTTATTTAAAAAGACAAAATGGGGAATACCATCCACACGATAACGGAGAATTTCCGGCAACCATTTATTATTATCAACGTTGAGCATAACAAAATTAATGGCATTACCGTATTGTTTTTTAATTTCGGCAATTTCAGGGGCCATCGCCTGACAACTGGTACACCAATTAGCATAAAATTCTGTCAGGGTGGGTTTACCATTGCTGAGGGCAAGATCGAAAGGTGTCGCTTTTTCCGCTTGCGCTTCCAAAGATACGGAACTAGCGGTGGTTTGAAACCCGAAGAAAATCGCTACACTAAGGATAACTGCCGTTACTGCCAGCAGCAGATTTCTGGTTTTGTTGGTGGGTGTGGTGGCTGTCATGGATAGTCTCTCAAAAATTATTCCTATCCTATCCTAATGAAAAAACGCGTTACTCTCACTTTTCCCAAAAAAGCCGTCCATATGCCCGTTACCTATCGACTGGCGAAAGATTTTAACGTCGCCGCTAATATTATCCGCGCCCAAGTTGCCCCCAATCAAGTGGGAACATTAGTATTAGAATTATCGGGAGATATCGATGAGTTAGAAGCGGCGATCGAATGGTTACAATTACAAAATATTGGCGTTTCCCAAGTTAGTCGCGAAATCGTCATTGATGAAGAAAAATGCGTCGATTGTGGCTTATGTACGGGAGTTTGTCCCACGGAAGCTTTAACCCTTGATCCCGAAAGTTTTCGTCTTAAGTTTTTGCGTTCCCGTTGTGTGGTTTGTGAACAATGTATCCCCACTTGTCCCGTGGTGGCAATTTCCACAAACTTGTAAAATAGAAATTATTAAATTAATTTTTTTGCCCATTTAAATAATAGCCATCTCTGGAGATTTTAAGCCTTGATGTGTTGCCAAGGAGGTTAATCGCCACAAATATCCCGCTCGCTTTCTGCCTAAAGACCCTTTCTCCGATATCATAGTTAAAAAGAGAGCCTTGACTCTGGCCACATCTGTGGGGATTACATACCATTAATCATGGTTTTTTTTGCAAAAAATACAAAAAACTTGACATGACTTCTGCCGTTCCTCGCCTTTCCTATCCTGATAGTCCGATTGCTGATCTTCGCGGCCTCTATAACTTTATCCTCAACCCGCAACTGTTAGCCGCAGAAAAGGGAAATCGGTCGATCGTCAGTTTTTGTCAAAAAATTTCCCCCCTTGATCTCCTAGAAATTCTCTCTCGGATTGCTTCTAGCTATCCCACCCATTGTTATTGGGAAAATTCCGAACGAGAAACTGCTTTTCTCGGCTACGGCATCGCTTTTACTGCTACTTTCCACGGCAAACAACGTTTTTTAAAAGCTCAAAAATTTATTGAAAACTGTCAACAAAGAATTATTAAAATTGATAACTATAGCGAGATTACTCCCCGCATCTTTTGTAGTTTCACTTTTTTCGACTCGGCAACAGCTACCCCCTTTCCCTCAGCTACCCTAACCCTGCCTAAGTTTCAAATTATCAAAAAACAATCGGAATATTTTTTCCTGACTAATCTCTTAATCACCGGCGAAAAAGAAATAGAAAACTCCCTCGAAGAAACTATTAATAACCTCAAAATTATCCAAAATAACTCCAGCAATTGCCGACAAAATCCTCACCAGGATCCCTGTAGTTATTATATTCATCCTACCTATAATTTTCAAGCGGCTGTTGCCGATGCCATCCAATCTATCCATGCTCAAAAATTTAGCAAAATTGTCCTCGCTCACGCTCTTGACGTGATTTCTCCTCGTCCTTTTCATCTGGTAAACTGTCTCGATAATTTGCGTCAGCGTCATCCCGATTGCTACACTTTTTCCCTCGGCAATGGACGGGGAGATCATTTTATCGGTGCTAGTCCCGAACGATTGTTAACTGTCCATCAGGGGCAATTAATCACCGATGCTTTAGCGGGATCCGCCCCCCGGGGAGAAAATGCGATCGAAGATGCTCTCTTTGCCAATAAACTCCTCGCTAGTGAAAAAGAACAACGGGAACATCGGGCTGTTAGTGACTTTATTAACCAAAAACTGCGACAAATTGGCTTAAATCCGCAAAATTCTCCCTCTAGATTGTTAAAACTCTCCAATATTCAACATCTCTGGACTCCTATCCATGCCAAACTAAAACCCTCTATCCATCCCCTCGAAATTGTTGCCCAACTACACCCCACTCCTGCTGTTGCTGGGGTTCCCACCGAGATCGCTTTAGCACAAATTCGTCATTATGAAACCTTCGATCGCTCTCTTTATGCCGCTCCTTTGGGTTGGATTGATTGTCACAATAATAGTGAGTTTATTGTTGGTATTCGTTCGGCATTAATTAAAGGCGATCAAGCGCGATTATACGCCGGTGCGGGTATTGTTGCCGGCTCCGATCCAGAAAAAGAACTAGCAGAAATTCAGCTGAAATTTCAAGCTCTCTTAAAAGCTTTAACTTAAACTGTAGCTTTTTAGCGAACTAATAACTTAAATAAGTTTAATTTACCCTTAAAAGGCGGATATTTTAAAACAGGATTGAACCAAAGAGGTGTTTTCATAATCGCTTTTTGGTGACTAAAATTCTCAAAGGAAAAACGACCATGATAGCTACCAATACCGCTATTTCCTCGACCACCAAAGGGTAAACTAGGATTAGTAAAATGAAAACTATTGTTGTTAATACAACCTCCCCCAAACTGGACTGATTCTAACCATTTCTTTTCGGTTTTTGCTTTGGTAGTAAACAGATAAAAAGCTAGAGGGTTAGGGTTTTTAGCAATAATTGCTAAAGCTTCCTCAAAAGTGCTAAAGGCAATGATCGGTAAAATTGGACCGAATATTTCCCCTTGCATAATAGGAGCATCAAGGGAAACATTAGTTAATAAAGTTGGTTGAATATATAGATTTTCTCGATCAGTTTTGCCACCAAAAACAATCTCACCATCTTTGAGCAAGTCAATCAGGCGATCAAATTGTTTATCATTAATTATCTTACCATAATCAGCACTTAATCTGGCATCTTCACCAAAAAAATTAACAATAGTATTAGCTAATTCTCTGATCAAATTCTCCTGCTGGGATTGATGTACTAAAACATAATCAGCTGCGATACACATTTGACCACAATTAGAGAATTTTGTCACGGCAATGCGACGAGTTGCCACGGAAATATTAGCATCAGCTTCGATAACACAGGGACTTTTTCCCCCTAATTCTAGAGTAACAGGAATTAACTTTTCTGCCGCTAGTTGATAAATAATTTTTCCTACCCTTGTACTGCCAGTAAAAAATATATGATCAAAGGTGAAACTGTCTAACGTATTCGGAATTACTTCCGCACCATCTCCGGGTACAATTAACACATATTCTTCAGGGAATATTTCTTGAATTATTTTAATTACTAATTTTTCCGTCGCTGAGGCAAATTCACTCGGTTTTAATACCGCACAGTTACCGGCAGCAATAGCACCAACTAAAGGCACTAATAACAATTGGAGGGGATAATTCCAAGCACCAATAATTAACACCACTCCCAAAGGTTCCCGAATAATTTGACTGGAGGAAGGAAAATTTAAGAGATTAGTTTTAACAGGTTTGGGTTGCATCCATGAGCGCAAATTTTTTAAAGCGTTATTAATTTCCCCCAAAAGGAAACCATTTTCAGTAATCCAACAATCTTCGGGACTTTTCTTTAAATCCCTATATAAAGCTTGATATATCTCTCCTTCATATTTAATAATTGCCTGTTTTAACTTCTCTAACTGCTGACGACGGAATTGATAGGAACGAGTGGCACCACTAACAAAATACTGACGCAATTTGGCTAATTTTTCTGAGTTTGACAGCATCGAAATAACTCCTAAGTTAATAATGAAATTCTATGGCATCCATTGGGGACGAATTCCCGCTAGAGGTAATTCAATTAAATCAGATTTACTTGCTTTCACTCCATCTTGTAGGGGAGGAATTAACATCCACAAACGACCACCGATAATTGTTTCTCCTGAGTCAGTAGTCAAGGGATTAGTGGGATTACTATCATAACTGGTGCGAAGTTGATCAAAAATAATCGCTAAACTATCGGGAGATAAACTAATGTGAATATCACGATAATCGGCTAATTCCAGTAGGGGAGTAACTTGACCAGTCTTCACATCTATTTTAGCAAAATAGGGTTTTTCTTTGTACTCTTGACTGTTAGTAACTAACTCGGTTAACAAACAATACAAGTCACTACCAGTGGCATTAAATTGACAATCTATAATCGAACCTTGTAGATTGAGTAAGCGTTTTTGTAATCCTTGATTATTGACATAAAAAAGCGATCGAATATAACGCATTTTGGCATTATCAGTATTAAAATTCACCATTGCCGCAGCCGTACCATCAGCAGAAAAATTCAAAATTCGCCCAAATTTTGGTAAAAAATCTAGGGGTTTTGTTTCGGTTTTTAAAGGCAAAAGGGCGATTCCTTCCCCCTGGGTGACAGCCAAAGTTTTACTATCAGGTGCAATCAAAAATTCCCCACCTTGGATGTTTAATTGTTGGGGTTTTCCCCCCGATTTAACTGCCCATAAATCGAAGTTAATCGGATTGCGGCGCTCAATTCTCTGCACGACAATGGTTTGCCCATCTTTAGCTAAATCAAAATGATCATTTTGATAATCTTTATTGTCTAGCACTAACTCAATTTTTGCCGGCGATTGACTGCTATCAACCTGATAAAGCTGCAGTTCACGAATTCCCTCTATCCCTTGATTTTTCGCCGCGGCTGAAAAGAGGATTTTTTTACCATCAGGGTAAAATTCAAAAGCCATAACGGTCAAATCTGCGGGGGTTAAGACGGTTTTCTTCTCCTCGGTCAAGTTATAAAAAATTAATCTTCCCTGTTCTTCCCCATTAGTGCCAATATAGGCAAAAGCACGATCCCGACTTTTAAATTCTCTTTCAAAAATTGCCAGGGTTTGTCCTAATCGATTACCGCTGGGAAATTGTTCCCGCGCACCTTCAATTTGCAGATGATATTTTTCTCCGTAGGGAATGGGAGAGGTGAGGGTATAAGCTAATCGTCTTCCGGCCCAACTAAACTTCCCCGGCAGCGCAGGATCGATCACTAGATTTTTTTCTACACTAGCATGATCCATGGGGCGATCAAAAGTGATAATAAATGCTTGATCTTCCGCACCAATTTCTCGATTTTCCCAGCTAAATTCCTTGACCCTTGGACCAGTTTGTAAAAGACATTGATTACCACAGCTATTACCTAACCAAATTAAGCCACCAATTACTAAGGTTAGGGATACAATTAATGTTATCGCTAATTTATCAATCGGTTGTAGTTGTAAGGTCTTGATCATTATAGTAGATGGTTAGGAACAACTGATAACTGATAACTGATAACTGATAACTGTTAATATCCGTAGGGATCTCCAGGAGTGGGTATAGATTTCACGGATTTGGCCTTAATTACTAATTGTCTTCTGGTGGTTGATTTTCCTACCTCTACGGGTAAAGATTCCGTGGCCATTTCTCCGGTGATTTCTAACCAGGTATCATTGGGATATTGACTGCGACTTCCTGATAGTTTCACTGGTAAACCCACGGGATAAGCATCCACGGCACAACAGGTAAGAATAAAGCGACTAATTAATAAGTAATCATCGGGTAATTGGGGCAATTGTACCACAAAACCTGTGACTTTTACCGGTTGTCCTGTATAAGCATCAGGTTCGGGGTAAGCATTCAAAGTTCTTACCCATTCAATTAAACTTTTTTCCTCCGGTTTAACGGTAGTGCCAAAGGATTGAGTTTGCACGCGAGTTAGGGGTAAAGATTCACTAATTCCCCTCTGTAATGCGATTTGACTACTGAGGGGCTGCGGGGCGATAAATAGGCCTAAAAGGGCAGTTATTACTAATAAACCTGAGCCAAAATGTTGGGGAAGAATGGTAATATGGGATCGATTATCGTTACTATCTAAATTAATCTTTTTTTGCCACTGTTTTAATAATGTCCAAATCTTGAACAATCCTAGGGCAAATAAAGCAATACTGGTGATGAAAACCAGAATAAAATAATTAGGATGGATCAGTAAATTTAATTGTCCAGTTATCCAGTATTTAAATAGTAAAGACCCCCAACCGATGAGGGCAATAATATCGATAAATTGGGGGGCGATTATTTTTAGACGTGATGAATTCATGGGAAAGACTATCTAGGGACTGACCTAGAATAAATAACTGTGAGTCAAGGTGAGTAAAAAAGTCATTTGCGCTGCTAAAGCGAAGAGATAAATTAACATTCTCGGTTTAAAAATAGACAACATTAAACCAATCCCTTTTAGGTCAATCATTGGACCAAACACTAGAAAAGCCAGCAGGGAACTACTGGTAAAACTAGAGGCAAAGGAGAGAGCAAAAAAAGAATCAACCGTGGAACAAATCGAAACAATTACCGCTAACAGCATCATTGCCAAGATCGAAGTAATCGGATCCTGACCCAAATTAAGAATAAATTCCCGGGGAACAAACACCTGTAAACCGGCCGCTATAGCACTTCCTAGTATTAACACCCCTCCTAATTCGCGTAATTCCATCACCACGTTTTCCAGAAAAGTTAACCAGCGCCTTTTCATCGGGATTGCTTGCACTGCCGGTAGGACAGCAGTAGCGGCAAAACTTTCATCTAAGCGCAAAGTTTTGCCAGAATTACCGATCAGAAAAGAACCGGATTGTAGTAGTAGTGGGATAGATTCTTTTTCCGGTGTTTGCGGTTGCCAATTGAGACTTTTTGCCAAAGAGGTTTGTAGGAGTGGTCGCGGATCTTTTTGGATACTAAAGATAATACCGATAACCGTAGCGATGAACAAAGAAAAGATAACTCGATAGAAAACAATTTCCGGTTGATCGCGAAAAGCTACCCAAGTGGACCAGATAACAATCGGGTTAATTGTCGGCGCTGCTAAGAGAAAACTAACCGCTACTGCATTCGGCATTCCTTGCACAAGTAAACGTCGCGCCACCGGCACATTGCCACACTCGCAGACGGGAAACAAAAAACCAATACATCCCCCCACAAATGCTCCTAAAACAGCATTTCGAGGCATCAGAGCAACTAGGCGACGTTCATCGACAAATATTAAAAGAATACTAGAGAGAATCACCCCTAGCAGTAAGAAAGGCATCGCTTCCACCAACAGGCTCAGGAATAGCGTAAAGGCATTTTGTAGTTGACTCATCTATCCTCGCCTTGGCAATTAGAGGTTTAAGGGTAAAGACTTAGGAACCCTAGAAAAAGGTTCATCTATCAGTTATCAGTGACCAGTTATCAGTTATCTGTTATCCGTTACAGCCTTTCTCGTCAAGATGAAGTATAACCCAATTTGGTATTGACGACCTACTCCCCAAAAGGAAAGCTTCGTACCTCACCATTAAGATAACTGTTAGAGCAGATTTGAGTTTTCAGTCCACTGATTACTGTTTACTGATCACTGATCACTGAACTAGAGGACTCGATTAAGCTTGCCGCTTTGATAACCTTCTAGATCGAGGGTGACATAGATAAAGCCTAATTTTTGCAGATCAGCGACTAATTCGCTTAAATTTGTCCGATTAATAAAGTCGGGAATTTCCGCTGCCGGTAATTCAATCCGTGCCGTATCGCCGCTCGATCGCACCCGTAATTGACGATAACCTAATTTTCGCAGATAAATCTCCGCCCGTCCGACTCTTTGCAATTTCTCCAGGCTAATTTCCTCCCCGTAGGGAAAACGGGAACTTAAACAGGGTTGCGCCGGTTTATCCCACCAAGGTAAATTTAAGTAACGAGATAGTTGACGAACTTCGCTTTTTGTGATAGCAATTTCTGCCAAAGGTGAACGAGCGCCGCGCTCCCTAGCTGCTTGAATCCCGGGACGATAATCCCTTAAATCATCAGCATTAACGCCATCAATGACGTAGGAATAACCACGAGCGAGAGCAAGGGGTTTAAGGGTGTCATGTAGCTCACTTTTGCAGAAATAACAGCGATTAACGGGATTACTGGTGTAATTGGGGTTATTCATTTCCTCGGTTTCCACCAATTCATGCCGAATACCGATATAATCGGCCTGAGCGATCGCTTCTTGCAATTCTTCCGGCAGTAGGGAAGGAGAAACCGCCGTAATTGCCAATGCTTGACCCCCTAGCAGATCATAGGCCACTTTGGCCACTAGGGTGCTATCCACGCCCCCAGAATAGGCAATCAGAGCCTTTTCACTGGTTTTTAAGAGGTTTTGTAATTGTCCGAGTTTATCGAGTAATTGACTGTCCATGGCCGCGATTTTGGCAACTGGTTTAGGGAGACCGTTTTTTATTATATGCCGTGCCGTAATTAATCAGGGCTACCGCTCGATTTATACTGCCATAATTTTGTCAATAATTGGGCTGTCTTTGGCAATTTTTACTAGAAAATAACCTCGCTATTCTAAGGATAGGCGTTTAAAATGCGTCTTAGCTTATTGCTGATCCCAATTATTTTAGTAAGTATTTAGTCATAAACTTCACTTCTATGACCTACTCTAATAATTATCCTACTCTCTCGATCAAATTCATAAATAACCCGATAATCTCCTACTCTTAATTTATAAAACCCTGACCATTCTCTCGTAAGAGGAAGGGGGGTTATCTGTTCAAAGTTGATGGCTAACCATTTAATTTTATTAAGAATCCTCAGTCTGATAAAATCGGTGATCAAATCTAAATCAGTTATCGACTCTGGTTCAAAAGTAACAGAATAGCTCATTTAAGGTTCTATCCCATATCTTTTATCCACCTCAGCTGCGGAAATAGTCGCTCTTCCTTGTAGTCTTTTTTGTTGGATTTCTAATAACTTTTGTTTAAAAGATTCTTTAACTTGTTTTCCCTCATCCGGATCCCCGAAGTATTCATCTAGAGTATCATCTACTGTATTACGGATTAAACTTTGTAACTCTTGGGGAGTCATGTCTTTTATCTGCATATTTTCTCTAATTAAAAAAAGGACTTTGACTCGTTGCAAGGTTCTACCTTGCAACCCAGATAAGCGAGGTTCTACCTCTACTTATTTCTTTGACTCGTTGACTCGTTGCAAAGTTGGCTCGTTGTCGGACTATTCTTCGAGTTGATAGGGACACCATTGACTTTTGGTGGCAAGTTGGGCGTTAATAAGCGTAAAAACGCGCTCTAGTTCAGAAAGTCCAGCATACTCCGCTTCTTCGTCAACAGAGAGACTGTCAGTTTTCTTCTTAGCTAATAACTGCTCAAAACGAGATTGTAGCTCTGAAGTAAACCTGAATAAATAAATGTTACCAAATTCGCGGAGTTCAACCCCTTCTCTCATTAAAGACGAAGGTTGAATCATTAATTGGGGAGTCATTGGTTCTATTGATTGTTATTCCTCTTTCACCTTATCAGCTTAACAAATTGCCGAGGAAATGTAAAAGAATATTGATAATATTTAACCAATTTCGGGGCAACCCCTCTGTAGTTGCCCCTGCCAAGGATAATTTATCCCCGACGACGAAGGGAAGCGGCACCCAACGCACCAACAGCGATTAAACTCACTATACCACTAGGTTCGGGGGTTGAAACCGTTGGAGCAGGAGTGATATCCCCATTAAGAGCCACAAACCCACCCCCGGCAACATTAGCGGAGTTATTAGCAATGAACAAGACATTAGGTCCAGAAGCATTCAGTCCATAGAGACGGAACTGCACCGGTCCGGTTTGGGGTGCTAAACTGCTTAGGTCAAAGCTGTAGGTATTAAAGCTAGTTGTTAGGCTAACTTGTGTCCCTAAATTACTGGTGAACCCATCAACACTAGAGCGCAAGACCAAATCTAGCCGCGTTTCATCCTGCCTCGCATTGAGTTGCAAGTCAGTAAAATCGACTTGAAAACCTGCACTAGGTTGTACGGCAAATTCGACATATTGGCCGGTATTAACAGTGCTATTTCCATTCCACCGATCCGGCGATGTACTAACAGTAGAACCCAAGACGAAATCTGACTGAACCCGGCGATCTATCCCAGCAGTGTTTAACCCCGTGCTGGTTATATTCGCACCTACATTATCCGCCGCTTTGGGATAGGTTGCGGTAGCGGCATTAAATGAATTCCAACCAGCTACTATTGCCGCTTGAGCAGGAGCAACCCCGGCTAACCCCATCAGAGTCAAGGGGGTTAACATTGTCAGTAATTTTTTCATAGATTTGATGACAGTAATAGGACAAAATTATGATCATATTTAACGCTAGTTTTGCGCCAATATTCTGCATCGGAGACTATCACACAAAAGGGGGGGAGTCAAGGGTTATTTAATCATATTTTTTTATAATTTTTATATTTAAAATAGTTTTGGATTATATAAATATTTTTGACTGGTTGCAAGGTTATAGCTGGCAACGCAGATAAGCGAGTTTCTACCTCTACTTATTTCTTTGACCGAAATGATCACCTTCGCTCCTAGGTTCCCCCGCAATAAATTGACCTGGTGCATCTTACATTTGCAGGAATACCGACAATCAGCAATTATACTAAATCCGTTGAGTATAGGCTACTTATAAAGGAGAGAACCTCATGCAAAAGGGGGAATAAATAATCAGTTTTTAATAACCAGATTTAGTATTAGCTTGTTGGCGAATTTTATCTTTAATATAGTCGGGAATAGGGCTAGGATTCATGCTTCTAGTGGTGAAATTAATCCTCTTTTAACCGCTTCATTTAATCCTTGAGACTTCTTTAACAAGTTTATTTGATAAACTTGCATCAATGACCAAAGTTCCCTATTTTCAAAGGTTGATAAATCCCTCTCTTGTTGTTGATTGAGCAACTCGCTTAATCTTTGATCCTGTTCTGATGCCATTTGTAATTGAGTTAATTTGATAATTTCTTCATCTGATAATGAATTTAGGGATGAGATTTTTTCGCCTTGATAATTGGGACTAATAGAAAAAGTGATCGCTTCTACTAATATATCATTAAGATCACGGTTAATTGAATGGGCTAAGGATTGAGCTAGATTAAAAATATCATCAGGTAAAGTTAAAGTAATTGAAATAGCCATAAACTTTTTTTATGTGGGGTTATAGAGATATTATAATTATACCTCAAATTTTTGTTACCCATAGGGATAAACTGGTTAAAAAGTAACAGAATAGCTCCTTTAAGCTTCTTTTATAAACCTCAGATTTCGAGGCAAGATTTACCGATAACTTAACTCACGGCAAGACTGATTAAATTTCGATATAAAATATATTGTCCTAAAGCTATTTCAAAATATCTCATAGGTGAGGGACTTAAAAAGCTTTTGATTTCCACAACAATTTTACGTCCATTTCTTTCAGCAGCCAAAGGTTTTTCTGCTGCTAAATCAGCAAAAATTCAACATCTTTATATTTAATTTTATAAGGATCAGCTAAAATAGTCCAACCGTCTTTAATTAAAGCATTTTTCACGGCTTCATGGTAAATATCTTTTGCTGGCATGGTTCTAAAAAAGTAATTTCATTAGTTATATTTAATTTTATTAACAATCCTCAGTCTGATAAAATCGGTGATCAAATCTAAATCAGTTATCGACTCTGGTTCAAAAGTAACAGAATAGCTCATTTAAGGTTCTATCCCATATATTTTATCCACCTCAGATGCAGGAATAGTTGCTCTTCCTTGTAGTCTTTTTTGTTGGATTTATAATAACTTTTCTTTAGCGGAAAAAGCAGTTATAATCCTCTGACTGGCCGTAGGAGTTAGTATCCATAGTCTAGGGATATTTTCTGCTAATAAGGGTTGTTGATGACGGTGAGCTTCTCTTTGTAATTGTTCCCGCACAGTAAACAGTTTAGATAAACAGGCAATAATGCCCTCAATCGTGACCGGATTGCGATGGGGTTCCAATAAACAAGGGGTTTGAGCTAATTTGCCCAATAGGCCTAATTCGGGCGGTATTTCTGGGGAAGTCGGTCGAAAATACACATCGATTTCTTGAGTTTTTGCCGTCACATCAAGGCTAGTTTTCACGTCACCGGAAGAAGAGAGAAAGGTTTCGAGGTAGTCTTTCACTAAATTTATCCCAAAGAAAGCGAGTCAAGGCTGAAGTGATTCAATCAATGATGATGGTTATTTTATCATTTTAAAAGCCTATTTATTAGTTCAGCCAATTAATTAAGTCAGCTTGAGTCTCAAAGTCTAGCAATGCTTCTCCTAAGTCTTCTAATTTTTCTACTGAGAGTTTTTGGATAGTTTCAGTGATATGCGGGGGAAGTTCACCAAAACGTCGGTTAAGTAAGCGTAGCACTAACTTGGATGCTTCTTGTTGAATCCCTTCGATTCTACCTTTTTGAATCGCTGCTTCTCTATCTTGTTCGTATAAAGGGGCTAAACGCATAATAAATTTCCTTTCCTCCTGGGTTCTTTTGGGTAAGGCTTGCAAGTTCCTACTCAAATTGTATAATAATTTTAAGGAAGCTGATTTAAAGGGATGATGAGGAGACAAGGACTCTAATTCATCAATCGCTCTGGTTCTGGTTCCTCCTCTGCCTAATAATCTTAACCAAAGGGTTTCAGGGGTTTCGGGTAATTGATGCAGGACAATAAGGGATGTGGTTAATGCTGGGGCTAAAAAATAAATTCCTTCTCCCCAATCTGGATGATTGAGAGCGGAAAAAGCAGTTATAATTCTTTGACTGGCCGTAGGAGTTAGTATCCATAGTCTAGGGATATTTTCTGCTAATAAGGGTTGTTGATGACGGTGAGCTTCTCTTTGTAATTGTTCCCGCACAGTAAACAGTTTAGATAAACAGGCAATAATGCCATCAATCGTGACCGGATTGCGATAGGGTTCCAATAGACAAGGGGTTTGAGCTAATCGGCCTAATAAACCTAATTCGGGCGGTGTTTCTGGGGAAGTCGGTCGAAAATACACATCGATTTCTTGAGTTTCTGCCGTCACATCAAGGCTGGTTTTCACGTCACCGCAAGAAGAGAGAAAGGTTTCGAGGTAATCTTTACTAAATTTATCCCAAAGAAAGCGAGTCAAGGCTGAAGTGATTCAATCAATGATGATAGTTATTGTATCATTTTAAAAGCCTGATTGGAAAAATTAGCAGCATTGCAGCTTTAGTTACAGATTTTTCCTAGTTCTTGCGCTAGAAATGAAAAGTTAATCAGCAAAAAACGCGCTCGACGAATGAAACCGCAAATCATCGTCTGTGGATTAGGTCGCACGGGTTATAAAATCTTTTGTTTACTCAAACAACAATCTGCGGCAGTAGTAGCGATTAGCGATCGCCAAATGGTCTGTGAATACCAGTCTGATATTATTATCGGCGATCCCTGCTCTCCTAAAACTCTCCTGCAAGCTGGCCTTCCAGATGCAGAAACCCTAGTTTTGGCCATCGATAACGACGCACTCAATCTAGAAATTCTCACCCGTGCAAGGATAATTAACCCGAAAATTCGGATAGTTAACCGACTATTTAACGAAACTTTGGGAGAAAGACTCGATCAAACCCTCCCTGCTCACGTTAGCATGAGCGTTGCTTCCCTAGCAGCCCCGATCTTTTCCTTTGCTGCCCTTGGTAATAAAGCTATCGGTCAATTACAGCTATTCGATCGCCTTTGGCCGATTCAAGAGATAATTATCGAGGAAAATCATCCTTGGTGGGGATTACCCCTTTACGAACTTTGGGACGATCCGGCCCGGATGTTAATCTATTATCTCCCCGCTCACGACGAAATCGATCTGGTTTCCGCAGTTCTTTTAGGCAAAAAACTCCAAACTGGCGATCATCTCATTATCGGCAATAAACCGACAATTAGGGCAAAACAGCGTTTTAAACTGCAAAAGTGGCTGAGAAATCTACTCAATCTCCGTCCCTATCAGCACTATGTCCAACCGGTAATTCTTGTCACCCTTTCCCTCCTGGGGATGATTTCCCTTGCTACCATTACCTATCTCAGCGTTAATCAAAAAATTTCCCTTGTCGATTCCCTCTATTTCTCCGTCGGGATGATTACCGGTGCCGGAGGTAACGAAAAAGTGGCCGAATCTACCCCCGATAGTATCAAAATTTTTACCGTGGTCATGATGATTGTCGGTGCGGGGGTTATCGGTATCTGTTATGCTCTCCTCAACGATTTTATTCTCGGTAGTCGCTTTAAACAGTTTTGGGATGCTACCCGCATTCCCGTCCGTAATCATCACATTATCTGTGGTTTAGGAGGTATCGGCACCCGGATCGTGCGACAATTGCACGAGCAAGGCTGTGAAGTGGTGGTGATTGAATCGGACCCCAATAATAGATTTTTGCATTCTGTGCGCTCTTGGGGAATCCCCGTTATCATCGAGGATGCGCGTCTAGTGGCTACCCTAGAAACGGCTAATATTAACAACGCTGAATCTTTGATCGTGGTGACTTACGAGGATATGATTAATGTGGAGATTGCCCTTACTGCTAAAGCGATCGCTCCTAAAATTAATCTAGTTTTACGGTGCTCTCAGGAACAATTCGGGCGATCGATTCAAGAGGTTTTTGATTTTGATACGGTATTATGTCCCCGGGATCTAGCTACCTATTCCTTCGCTGCGGCCGCTTTGGGCGGTAGAATTCTCGGTAATGGCATGACCGATGATCTCCTCTGGGTTGCTTTGGCTACATTAATCACACCGAATCATCCTTTTATGGGGCAAATTATCAAGGAAGCGGCGATGAATGCCGATTTTGTGCCACTTTACCTAGAAAAACAAGGTCAAACTATCCACGGTTGGCAATTACTGGAAATCACTCTCGATCAAGGTGATATTCTTTATCTAACTATGCCGGCTATGCGTTTACAACAGGTTTGGCAAAATACTTCCCTAACTATTCCCCAATCTTTTCCCGATTTAAAATGATTTCTGGTCTTAATTATCTGAGCAAAGCTAGTTATCGCTGTATCTTGAGTTTAGGCAGTGCTGGCAGTATTTTAAGTCTCGCTAGTGCCGGCAGCATTTTAAGTCTGGTTAGTATCGGCAGTATGCTCAGTATTGGCAGTGTCGGCAGTATTCTCAGTATTGGCAGTGTCGGCAGTATTCTTAGTATTGGCAGTGTCGGCAGTATCTTTGGCATCTTTCAATATCATTCTCTGCCTAACCATCCTGGATAGTTCTAATGAACTACTCTTCACCGCTTCTTTGTTGATGGCGGTTTTTTGAGTTTAAACTGTTAGGCGATCGCTTTTTATGCAAACAAAATAGAAAGAGCGATCGCCTTGTGAGCATCAGTTAATAAAACAATAAAGTTCGGGGTCAGGTGCTTAGGTTTGCTAATTGTTCCTGAATATTAGCTTGAGTAGAGAGTTTTTCGGATTTTTCCCATAGAGCGTTAAAGAGACTTTTATCTGTCTCGACAACTCTTGTTTGATAGGAAATATAACCTGATTCTGTTTGACCATTCATAGTTCTTCTCGCTGTAAAAGAATTTCTGGGAACAGATAAGTTTTCGCTAATCAATAGGTTAGTATTATCCCAACGATAGCCTTCAACATTTTTGGCTTTTTCCTGACAAATCAAAGCAACTTCTATGCCAGAGTTAAGTTGTTCCTGAATCACCTGTAAATGCTTTGGAGTCCGAGCTTCAGGAAGAATAAAGACTCGTTGAATAGAAATCCCTCTTTTGATTAGTTCTTTGTTAACTTCCCAGAATTTTTGACCGGGAGGATTATCCCACCAGATGGAATCTGTCATGGAGTGAATAGCCAAGATTCGAGATTGACTTTGAGGATCAATGTGTTTGAGTAGTTGAGCAACCTTTTCTAAACGGGATTCGCCGCTAATTTCAATGTTAATTTCCAGCAATTCTCATTTTGAAAAAAATTCAGATAAAATTCTCTTATTTAAATAGAGAACTTGTGTAGAAGCATTATTTTTTGACAGATAATTATCATCCAACGCTGGAGATAGACAGGTTTTAAGAACTTTGTCCATGAAAAATCGATTTCAACTCATAAATCTGGATGAAATTCTAACAAAATTTTTA
>NZ_JADEVX010000249.1:0-4942 GCF_015207925.1 Microcystis sp. LEGE 00066
GCCATTTTTGGTGCTTTACTGTTTCTCAAATGCCTTTTTTCGCTCCTTATGTTTATTTTTATGCTCACTTTGATTTTTTCTCTCCGTAATTTCTCTCTGTGACAGCTTAGGGTGCGGAATGTGGGTTTTATCTCCCATGACCTACCGTAAAAAACTCATTGAAGTGTCCCTCCCCCTAGAAGCCATTAACGTCGAATCGGCGCGGGAAAAGTCGATTCGGCACGGTCATCCCTCTACTCTACATCTTTGGTGGGCCAGGCGACCTTTAGCGGCTTGTCGGGCGGTTTTATGGGCTTCTTTGGTGGATGATCCTTCCAGTTGGCCAGAGAGGTTTCCCACGGAAGAAGCACAGAATCGGGAACGGCAGCGCTTGTTTGATATTTTGGGTAGGATTGAGCTTGAAAAGGACAAAAAAGGCAACACTAAGCAGGTGGTTAGAGGTTTGGTATCTTGGGATGAGATTAACCAGCCTAACTCAGCATTATTGCTAGAAGCACAGCGAGAAATTGCGCGCTGTTTAGCTTGGGAACGTGGGGAAGAACCTCCCACTAAACCTGATGCTATACGCGATTATATCGCTAAATATGCCCCCCCCGCCTATGACCCGTTTTGTGGTGGTGGTTCCATTCCTCTTGAGGCCCAGCGCTTGGGGTTGCAGGCCCACGGTAGTGACCTCAATCCGGTGGCGGTGTTGATTACTAAGGCTTTGATTGAGATTCCGCCCAAGTTTCAGGATAAACCGCCGGTTAATCCCGATTCTCGCCAAAAACAAAAGATTTCTTCCTGGGAAGGGGCCCAGGGATTGGCCGCAGATGTGCGCTATTACGGTCAGTGGATGCGGGATGAGGCTTTTAAAAGGATTGGCTATCTTTATCCGATGGTGGAAACCAACCACAAAGGCACAAAGGACACTAAGGTGATTGCTTGGCTTTGGGCCAGGACGGTGAGGTGTCCTAATCCGGCCTGTGGCTGTCAGATGCCTTTGGTTCGCAGTTTTCAGCTTTCGACGAAGAAGGGTAAGGAGGCTTGGGTTGAGCCTTTTGTGGGGGATTTTAACACTGAGGGGGATTTTAACCACAAAGGCACAGAGGACACAAAGGGGGATGATTTTGGTGTCTCTGGGGTGTCACCAAAAATCCGGTTTCAGGTGAAGACGGGTAAGGGTACGGCCCCAGATGGCACGGTGAACCGCAAGGGTGCAGTTTGTCTCGCTTGTAATACGCCTGTTCTCTTGGAGCATATCCGTAGGGAAGGTAAGGCAGGCCGGATGGATTCTCAGTTAATGGCCATTGTCGCTGAAGGACAAGGGGGAAGGGTTTATCTTTCTCCTGATGAGGAACAGGAATATATCGCTAAAAAAGCACAGCCTGAATGGAAACCTGAAACGGAGCTTTCAACACATTCTCAATATATGGCAGCCCCTCGCTATGGCATGACCAAACACGCCGATTTATTCACTCCCCGTCAACTCGTCGCCCTCACTACTTTTAGCGATTTAGTAAGTGAAACTAGAGAAAAGATTAAAGCTGATGCAGTGGCCGCAGGAATCCCTGATGATGATTTACCTCTTAATGATGGGGGAATAGGTGCGACGGCTTATGCGGATGCAGTGGCGACTTATTTGGCTTTTGGGGTGGATAGACTTTCTGATCGAAACTCTACGATTTGTAGCTGGGATATTAGTCGTGATAGCACGCGCAATACTTTCGCTCGTCAAGCGATTCCCATAACATGGGATTTTGCCGAAGCGAATCCTATGAGTGACTCGACGGGCAATTTTAATGGTGCAATTGATTGGGTAGTTGAAGTTATTGAAAAATCCTCTTGTTCCGCCCCAGGACAAGTTATTCAAATTGATGCTACTAAAAATCATAAAAATGATTCAATAGCTAAATTGATTTCCTCAGACCCCCCTTATTATGATGCTATACCCTATGCAGACTTGTCTGATTTCTTTTATGTTTGGATGCGTCGGTCTATAGGTTCAATTTATCCAGAGATTTTTAATACGTTATTAGTTCCTAAAACTCAAGAAATGGTTGCCGATCACTTTCGACATGGAAGCAAGGAGAAGGCAAAACAATTTTTTGAAGATAGTCTTATTCAAGTTTTTAAACGAGTCAATCAAATCAACGATAAAGATTATCCCGTAACAATCTACTATGCGCTCAAGCAAACTGAAACTGATGATCAGCAGAACGTCTCTTCTACAGGTTGGGAAACAATTTTAGAAGGCTTAATACAAGCTAATTTTAGTATTGACGGAACTTGGCCTCTGCGAACAGAACTCAGTAATCGTATGAGAGGACAAGACTCCAACGCCCTCGCCTCATCTATAGTCCTCGTGTGTCGTCCCCGTCCCGCCGACGCGCCCAAAGCCAGCCGCCGGCAATTCCTCAACGAACTGAAGCGAGACCTTCCCCAAGCCCTAAAACTGTTGCAACAGGGCAATATTGCCCCCGTTGACCTCGCCCAAGCCAGTATTGGGCCCGGGATGGCAATCTACTCCAAATACGCCGCCATCCTCGAATCTAACGGCACTTCCATGGGTGTTCGCACGGCCCTGCAACTGATTAACCAGATTCTCGACGAATTTCTCACCGAACAAGAAGGAGAATTTGATAGTGATACCCGTTGGGCGCTGACTTGGTTCGAGCAGTACCAATTCAACGAAGCACTATATGGCGATGCAGAAACCCTCTCCAAAGCCAAAAACACCAGTATTCAGGGCATGGTTGAAGCTGGCATACTAGAAGCAAAAGCCGGTAAAGTGCGACTACTCAAACGTGAAGATCTCAAAACCGATTGGAAGCCAGAAAAAGATGAGCGGACACCCATCTGGGAAATCACCCAACACCTCATCCATACCCTCGATAAAAACGGCGAAACCGGAGCCGCAGAACTCTTGGCTAAACTAGGAAACAAAGCCGATTTAGCCAAAGAACTCGCCTATAGACTTTATAGCCTCTGTGACAGAAAAGGTTGGACCCAAGAAGCCATAGCTTACAATAGCCTAGTCACCTCTTGGCCAGAAATCACCCGCCTAGCTAACGAATATAAACCCTCTCCCGAACAACTATCCTTTTCTTTGTGACCTTCGTGCCTTTGTGGTGAATTTAAACCACAGAGATACAGAGAACACAGAGTTTTAAAATCTAGTAGTAACCCCCATGAAACTAACCATTGAAGTTCCCGATAACTTAGCAAAACGTCTCAATAACTACTTAAAAGAGCATCCCGAAGAAACCCCGTTAAGTGTAGTTCAAGAAGCCCTAGAAATCAAACTAATTCCCAAAGATACCTCTAGACTTCTAGAACTAGCGGGAATTGTCGAGAATGCCCCACCAGATGCCTCCGTTAACGAAGATTATTTGACATGAGACGATTAGTCCTTGATGCTAGGCCACTTATTGCCCTGTTATCGAGTCAAGATAATTACCACAAGGAAGCGATAAAGGGGTTTGCACAACTACCGCAGGAATTTGGCGCAGTTTTAACCCCTTTACCCATCTTGTTCGAGGTTTATAAATTCGTAGCTAGGGAACAATGTCCACAAGTAGCGCAAAAGGCATTAACTATAATTAAAGAAGAGACCACAATCGTGCCGCTTGAAATGGAAACCATGCAGACTACATTTGATTTAGTCATACAAATGACCAATTGGCAGGGTAGTCTAGAAGATGCTTCAGTGGTAGTCATTGCTCAAAAATTTAACGCCCTAATCTGGACTCTCGATTACAGAGACTTAACTTGGTTTAAAAACATTGAGCTATGGACACCATCTACCTAATCTTTGTGACCTCCGTGCCTTTGTGGTTCCCCAAACTTTGTGACCTTTGTGCCTTTGTGGTTCCCCAAACTTTGTGACCTTTGTGCCTTTGTGGTTCCCCAAACTTTGTGACCTTTGTGCCTTTGTGGTTATCTCTCCCAAATTGAGGCATTATAAAAATAACTCCTCATCAAATCCCATGGCAATCAGCAATCGTGAACGAGTCGGACGCGCCCTAGATTTCCTCAGAGAGGGACTATACCCCTTCATTGAACGAGAAATGAAAGCAAGCTACGGCCAGAAGTGGCTCGCCGTGGCCTTAAGTTGCCTCCCTGAGAGCTACACGATCCGCAGGACAGGTGATGCCGTCCTCAAAGAAGACGTTTCGGCCCTACTAATTGTCCTCTGGGAGCAGTGGAATGAAGTTTTTAAGAAAACCCTAGGCAGAAGCGATCGCTCTCTGGCTAGTGAACTAAGAGATGTCCGCAACGCCTGGGCCCATAACGATGCTTTCAGCCTCGACGATGCTTACCGGGCTTTTGATAGCATCTCTCGCCTACTGAGTTCGGTTTCCGCCGACACCCAAGAGGTGGAGAAGCAGAAGCAAGAAATCCTCAGACTTCGCTTTGAAGAACAGGCCCGGCGAGAGACAAGGCGCCAAGCGATCGCCCCGACGGAGGGACAACCGATGTCGGGATTGAAACCCTGGCGGGAAATCGCCACCCCCCACCCCGATGTAGCCTCGGGCCGCTACCAGGAAGCCGAGTTCGCCGCCGACCTCTGGCAGGTGTATCTTGATCAAGGTTCGGATGAGTATCGCCTACCGAACGAATTTTTTGGGCGTACCTACCTCACCGAAGGACTCAAGCAACTCCTCACCAATGCCCTCATTCGCCTTACAGGAGCAGGAGGAGATCCGGTTATCGAACTCCAGACCAACTTCGGTGGTGGGAAGACCCACGCCATACTGGCGCTGTATCACCTCTCAGCAATTCTCATTTTGAAAAAAATTCAGATAAAATTCTCTTATTTAAATAGAGAACTTGTGTAGAAGCATTATTTTTTGACAGATAATTATCATCCAACGCTGGAGATAGACAGGTTTTAAGAACTTTGTCCATGAAAAATCGATTTCAACTCATAAATCTGGATGAAATTCTAACAAAATTTTTA
>NZ_JADEVX010000250.1:0-4926 GCF_015207925.1 Microcystis sp. LEGE 00066
CCTTTTCTTTCTTCTGGTGTCCCCTAGGTCTGCATATTGTAATTCTTGGGCTGCCCATTTCTCCATTTTTTTGCTTACCTCCACCTTAATTCCTTCTTTCAAAACTATACCTATCAATCGTTTCCCCTTTTTTTAAGTTTCTTCTCTTTTTGTTAAGAAAGATCTGACTAATGGATAGGATAAGGGGGGCAGGGGGGATCAGTCGGTCAAAATTACCCTTCTAGTTTCCGTCCTTTGCACAATAAACCCACCCCCGCAACAGAGAGTAAACCGAGAACCGTCGCTGGTTCGGGAACGGTGGTCAGGGAATAATTGGCGAGGACGAAGAGTTCAAAAGTAGAACCGTAACTACCTCCGAAACCGAACCCCGTAACCACGTTCCCCGCAATGTCGTTAGTGGTGAAAAAGCCGAATAGCTCATTATCACAAGCAGTGTTGTCACAAGCGATAAAATCTAGTCCCGATCCGTCTAAGGATAGCACAGCCTGACCCGTTAGACTACCACCAGAAAGGTTCAAAGCGTCAAAAGAACCTATGAACGGGAGGGCAGGAACGGGAGAGCCGTTAAAGGTGGTATTACTGATAGAACTGACGAATACCGTGTTGTTATCCAGTTGCAGGGTTCCGTCCACCGTCGCAGTGATGGTTCCTAAGCTGGAGGTGTAGGAAAAGTTAAAAGTTGCGGCGCTGGCAACTGGTGCGAGGGTGGCGGTGGCTACTGTGGCGAGGGCGACGGTTAGGGGTTTGTTGAAGTATTTTTTCAGGGACATAATTCTGACTTGAATTTGTTTAAAATCTGCCCAAATTTTACCCCCCCCCGATTTTGTCAAGGTTGTTTCTATTTATATTTATTATGCTTTATCTAGCTATTGATTACTCGATTGGGGATTGAGGGCGATCTCCCAGAGATGCGCGAAGGGGTGCGCTTTTCTAGGGTGCGGGGGGCGATCGGTCAAATTGACATATACTATGATTATTAGAGCGATCAATGTTTATCTAAGTTAAAAAGAACAATAAAACTAGCGATCGATGCACGTGATCAGTAAAGTTAAATTACGAGAGTTTTGGCAACGCCACTCGGACGCGGAAGACGCTCTGAGCGATTGGTATAACTTCGCTAGTAAGGCTAACTGGAAAAATTTAGTAGAGGTTCAGGGTCGCTACCCGAAAGCGGAGGCGGTGGGAAATTTTACAGTTTTTAATATCAAGGGAAACAAATACCGTTTAATCGCTGACATCAATTATTCTCGTCAAACCATTTTCGTTAAATATATTCTCAGTCACGCTGAATACAATAAGGAGAACTGGAAAAATGATCCCTACTTCTAATCCATTAACCTATGGTGATTTACTCTTGCAGTATCAACCGAAACCGATTAATAACTCCCAAGAATACGAGCGATTTTTAAGCATAATTGAAGGGATGATGTCACGGGAGTTAAGCAATGACGAAGGACTATTATTTGATTTATTGGTGTTATTAGTGGGAGAATACGAGCAGAAACATTATCCGATCGCCCGAACAAATCCTACCGCTACGTTAGAATCGTTACTGGATGAATTCGATATCGATAGGGAGTGTCTTGTCGATATTTTCGGCGATCGGGATAGAGTAGAATCGGTGATAGCGGGGAAACAAGCGATCGCTCCCTCTCAAGCCGAGTCTCTAGCCGAATTTTTTAATCGTTTAAGTGCGAAACTGGCGTTAAGCGCCCGTGATTTTCTCTTGTAGCCTCGCTTTTCCTTCGGGGACTGAGGGGGGAAGACCATATAACAAATCCTTACTTTCTTCATAGCTTTAGATTAATTAAGATAATGTTACAAAACTTTATGAAAAAGGCGTAGTATGATAATTTACGCCAGTAAAGCGAACACAATAAGGAGCAACACCCATAATGCAGTCGGCCGAGATGTTGCTGACAGTCCCCAAAGAGTATTTAAAAGCACCGGGGGGCTTCAACCCAAACGTTACCATGTTTTTCAGTGCCTTGAGCCTAATAACCCTATCTACCTGTGGCTATTGGCTATGGTCCTGGCCGGACTGGATTTGTTTTAGTGCTAATGTCCTCGCTTTACATTTATCGGGGACAGTTATCCACGATGCCTCTCATAATTCTGCCCATAGGAATCGGGTATTTAATGCTATTTTAGGTCATGGCAGTGCTTTAATGCTCGGTTTTGCCTTTCCGGTCTTCACTAGAGTCCATTTACAGCACCACGCGCACGTTAACGATCCCGAAAATGATCCGGATCATTTTGTCTCCACTGGTGGACCTTTGTGGATGATTGCGGCCAGATTTTTTTATCACGAAATCTTCTTTTTTAAGCGGCAACTCTGGCGAAAATACGAACTGCTGGAATGGTTCCTCAGTCGTCTTTTTGTGGCTGCCATAGTCATCGTCGCCTGTCAATATGGTTTTATTGGCTATGTGATGAATTTTTGGTTTGTTCCCGCTTTAGTGGTGGGAATTGCCCTCGGTTTATTTTTTGATTATCTCCCCCATCGTCCTTTCCAAGAGCGTAATCGTTGGAAAAATGCCCGAGTTTACCCCAGTCCCCTGTTAAATCTGCTGATTTTAGGGCAGAATTATCATCTCGTGCATCATCTTTGGCCGTCGATTCCCTGGTACAAATACCAACCGGCATACTATGCCACTAAACCGCTTTTAGACGCAAAAGACTGTGAACAGTCTCTGGGTTTACTGCAAGGTAAGAATTTCTGGAGTTTCCTCTACGATGTCTTCCTAGGTATTCGCTTTCACTCCCATTCTTCTAAAACTTCTTGATCTTATTTATCGTAATGATGAGGTACAAAGTTTTCATTTTAGGGAGTCGGTGGTCGATTTTGTGAGAAACTCTCTATCTGTACTGGTTTTGTTGTCAACCTGATTTTTTGAAGGAGGATTTTATGAGTCAACATTGGGGAAAAGCCTTAATTTTAACAACAACTCTCTTGACAATTAACATCAATTATGCTAGGTCTTTAACCTTTGGTGAGGCCGTTGGTATTGGAGCGGGGGCCTTGTTAATCAACCGGGTGGTACAGGATAATAGACAACGTTATCGATTTGTGCCACCAGAGCAAGAATTTCAGCGCGGACTAGAGGACGGGTTTAACTTTGCCCGCTATGATAATCCGCGCAATTCCAGAGACTACGATGACGGTTTTATCGAGGGAAGAAGACGGCGGGAGTCGGGTTGGTCCAGCCCCAACCGGAGAAGTTAATTATTTTTTTGGTCTGCGTCCCACTTCGGCGGTTTCTTGAATGGAAAAGATCCTCAATTTGCCGTCGATGGGAGCGACTTTAGCCACCGCTTCCGATGCCACTATATAGTTATCACCCTCGGTATTGGTAATATTGACTACCCGCTCGCGAGTGATAATCGCCATCTCGTCATTAGCAAGAATATCCACGTCCCAATTCTCAGAAAGAACCTCTATACTTTTAATATTTTTGTAGGATTCCTCTAAAAATATTTTATGTTCCGTGATGCCATCTAACTCAAAAATTTCGGTACTAGCATCGGTTTTAATGGTCAATTGCGAGGAAATAAACGGGGCATAGTGTTTGAGGATTAGGGGGATATTTTTATCTTTAATGGCGGTTTCAATGTCTTGAATCATTGCTTTAATTTCCGCTTCACTGATTTTTTGTCCCCAATCGCGATTGCCCGATTGTTTCACCGGCACTATCGAGGGATTAGCATGGACAAAAGGGGGGGAGATACCAGGGAGAAGGGATAAACCGAGCAATAGAACAATTAATTGGGGAGAACGCATAATTTAATAAACTTGGTAAATTCAACCCGAATCATAGCATTTTCTCGTTACCGAATAAATCCTCAAGGTGAAAGGGCTGCATCTCATATTGGTAACTTTCTCTCACATATAGGTGAGCAGCAGCAGTTATTAAAAGAGGGCTTATTGCACCAATGGTAGGGGCGCATCGTGGTCAGTGAGTTTATTGAACTGCGTGCGCCCAAAATGTAATATAGATATTCCTACAAAATTGAGATGCCCCAAGTGAAAGTCCCTGGTTATACCATTTTTCTTTATTCGCGTCACAACGAATGCAGGCTTGGCAAGCATTCGAGCGTGGATGTCTGTCATGGATTTAGAAATTTGGTATTACTCATCGTTCGCTCATTTTTTCGAGCAAGAGTGGGTCAAACAGGTTAAAAAGCTTACCCAATAAAGGATTGAGCGGCTCGGACTGACTCGGTTTCATCCCGAAGCCAAGTAGTCAGTAGTAAGTAGTCGTGCAAAATTAATTTGCTAGTGAAGATAGGCAAAAGGCAAGAGGCAAGAGGCAAGAGGTGGTTAGATATGTGTAATTAATTTTGCGGCTCTTCTAGGTTCTGTGTGATAAGTTTAACTTACATAGGATTGATCAGTCTTTGTGTCCTTTGTGTCTTTGTGGTTCGTTCCACCCCCTCGCTAGGAAGAATGTATCTTAGAATACATTTTACCCACCAAACCCAAGAGAGCCATTTTGCTTAGGTACTTATAAATAGACTCCTCTTCTACGACCTTTATAGACTTTTTTATAACTAATCTTTTTCTCAATTGAGTATTCAAGATATCCAGTTAAACGATAACTTTTAAAAATTTCTTGTATCTTCTTTTCTAAGACTTTCTCATCCTTACCTGGTCTTTTTTGGGCTCTTCGGTTTGTCTTATGCAAGGGACGGGATGATAGGAGATGAAACCCTTATAGCCCACATTCCGCACCCTCAACTGTCACAGATCAAAAAAGCCATTAAAGCCCACATTCCGCACCCTCAACTGTCACAGATCAAAAAAGCCATTAAAGTAGTACATAATAACTAAAATTAATTCAAAGGTTAAAAGGGTTAATGAGAATATATAGCATTAAAAGGGGTATGGAGCGAGAAAGAGAAAATTCAAGAGAAAAAAATAATTGT
>NZ_JADEVX010000033.1:0-31439 GCF_015207925.1 Microcystis sp. LEGE 00066
AGAGGGAATGCTATCCATCTCGGAATGGTTGGCAAAATCCTCCAGTGTTTTTACTAAGAGTTGTCAAACAATCCGAAACTGGTTTGGAGAAATAATTAGTTATTTCGAGCGAAGGACAACGAATGGGGTGGTCGAGGGAATCAACAATAAACTTAAACTAATAAAACGGAGAGGCTATGGCTTTAGAAACTTTCGGAATTTTTGGGTTAGAAGTATGTTATCTTGGCATCTTGTATGTTGATTTAGCATAAAGAGTAACGAAGAGCCTAATCAATGGAGAGCAGCTGAAGAAATGACACCTAATCTAGAAATCTTGGTTAGAGGTGTTAGCTGGTTAAATAACAGCCAACCAAGAACAATAATTTATAATGTCAATGTTCCCATTGTTAATAACAACAATATTGATTTGTGCCTTTTAAAATGTGATTCGACGCAATTAGCTAATCAAAAAATCAAAAAACAAACCTTACAATCTGCTGATTTATACATTGCTTTGGGAGAATTGAAAGGTGGGATTGATCCCGCAGGATCAGATGAACATTGGAAAACTGCTCGTACTGCTTTGCAGAGAATTGATGATGCTTTTAGAAAAATATCTAAGCATCCTTATACTTTTTTTATCGGCGCTGCTATTGAAACAAAAATGGCCAGGGAAATTTATCAGCAATTAGAGACGAAAAAACTCACCAATGCCGCTAACTTAACCAATGATAATCAACTGGTTTCAATTATGCGTTGGCTATGCCATCTTTAAGCTTAATTAATATCTAGAAAATCACCCCTCAAATAAAGAAGTTATCTCACCATTAAGATAACTGCTGTAATTAACTTACGTTATGGTATAGAATTACAATATTTATTAAATTTTACCCTATCGATCCAAAAAATCTTTTTCTACCACAATAAACTACTTTTGAGCAATTAATTAATAAAATTTAATAAGTAGAAGCACAGGCAAAAAATAAAACTCCCTCAACTAACTGAGTGAATTCGTTGAATTAACCGTAAAGCTTTGTAAAGCAACGCTCGCTTGAGCTTGAGTCGGAAAAAATAAAAAAGGAATGACTAGAGTAGAAATGGCGGCTAAGTTTTTGAGCATTCTAACTTCTCTTTTTTGCTAAATATTTTAAGTGCGATCGCCCTATAGCACCCAAGTAAAGCAACAACCCAACCCAGTACAGAAGGCAGATAGCAAAGTCATACACATTTACACCTAAATAACTGTATTAAAAGCTACAATTTAATAAATCTTTACATTTCTCTCCCTCATGGCTGACGCTAGTATCTGCGCTACTTCCTTGTCAGCATCAGGATTTTCAGCGATTTTGGGATTTTCAGGATTATTGGATGACGATGTAAAATAATACACCACCAATGCCTGGCGATATGGAATCACTACACTCCGAAGGAAATGCGATCGCTAAAATATTGAAATGTTTCCTTAAACTGATTATTATATGAAAGAGATTGTTTTCTATCGTACCCAGTCAGGAGCCAGCCCCGTTGAAGATTTTTTAAATTCTCTGTCTGGAAAACAAGCTCAAAAAGTTTGGTTTTACGCTTAATTCAGGAGTTAGATTCTGTACCGAGTCAATACCTTAAAAAATTAGTAAATACTGATGATATTTGGGAAGTGAGAGTTCAGGTTGGCAATAATATATTCCGTCTGCTGGGCTTTTTTGGAGAAAATGATTTAATTATTTTAACGAACGGATTTGCCAAAAATACTCAAAAAACACCATCCCAAGAGATTAATTTGGCACAGCAACGAAAACGAGACTACTTAAACAGGAGATTCGACGATGAGTGATGTGGAACAATATATTAACAGAAGAAAACAAACTGACAGTCAATTTTCCCAAGGCTTCGAGTTTGGTTATCTCAGTTTCAAGCTGGGAGTTATATTAGCGCAGGCAAGAGAAGAAGCTGGACTGACCCAGGAAGAATTAGCGCCTAAGTTAAATTGGGATAAAGCAACAGTTTTCAACCTAGAAGAGAATGTGGAATCTGTCGGTATTTCTACTTTCTGGGAAGGTCGATTAATTGCCAAGCTAATTTAGCAGCCCCCACCATGCCAGCGCGATTACCTAACTCAGCCGTTAACACCTCTAATCCTTCTCTGGAACTAGGTAAAACCCGTCTTTCGATTTCTGTGAGGAGAGAGGGAAAGAAAAACTTAGCACTGGCACTAATACCGCCGCCGATAATTACCGCCTCTGGGGTGAGAACATAGAGTAAACTGGCGATACCAGCCCCCAGTAAACAACCGTAACCCTGCCAAAATTGTAAAGCCCCTTGATCGCCTTTTTCGGCCAATTCTGCCAATTGCTTCGGTTCTTTGCCAGTCATCCGGCGAATAGCTTGCAGGGAGGCGTACTGTTCCAAGGAACCCTGATTACCGCTATTGCACAATGGACCGTCAAAATTGAGGGTTATTAAGCCTAATTCTGCGGCCGTTCCCTTGCTGCCCACAAATAAGTTACCATCGAGGATAATTGCCCCTCCTACTCCCGTCCCCAAAGTTAACAGGATCAAGTTTTGAAAGCGTTTGCCCGCTCCTAACCAAGCTTCTCCCAAACCGGCACAATTGGCATCATTGGCTAAAATTGTCGGCATTCCCGTGCTTTCTTCTAACCAATCGGCCAGGGGAATATCCCGCCATCCTGCCAAATTAATCGCTATTTTGGCAATTCTTCCCTGAGCATCCGTCGGACCCGGCGCTCCCACACCGATGGCTTGACAACTTTTATCTAAATTTACTTGACAAATGCCTTGATGTATGGTAAGGGCGACTTCTTTGGGTGTAGCGGGTTGGGGAGTGGGCAAGCTGAGAGATTCGAGACAATTGCCCTCCTGGTCAAATTTACCAATTTTAATAGCGGTTCCACCTAAATCGACACCTATGACTGTTTTCACCATCGGGCTTTCCTGTTACTCTGGGAATAGGTAGGTTTATTATCACTCTTTTTGGCGGTTTTTTTCGCAGTTAGATGTGATCGAGAGGATAATTCGGCTAAACTGGCAAAACTAGCTGATTGATTAGCCCCAAATTTCTTCTATAGTTTAGATGCCTGCAGCTTATTTCCTGATTTTTCTCCATTTTTAAGTTAGGTAGGTGTTAAAAATTATCAGATGCCCCCTTATTAAGGGGGGATTAAGGGGGGGCAGGGGGGATCGAAGCTAAAATCCATTTTTAATTTAATTATAACCAGCTACTTAAAATGATGAATATTACTATTTCAAATCTCTACGATAGCGATTATCAACTTTGGGTAGAAAATACTATCAACCAATTGCGTCAGGGGGATTTTCAATCGGTAGATTGGCAAAATTTATTAGAGGAGTTGGCAGATTTGGGGAAAAGTGAACGACGAACATTAGAAAGTTTATTAACTCGACTTTTAGAACATTTACTGAAGTTAACTTACTGGCAATCCCAACGGGATTATAATCAAGCTGGATGGAAAAAAGAAATTCGCAATTTTCGGATTCAGATCAAAAAAATTCTTAAAGAGAGTCCCAGTTTAAAGCTCTATTTAAGAGAAATTTTGCAGGAATGTTATCTCGATGCTCGCAATCTGCTTATTGACGAAACCGAATTAGATGCTAGTATTTTCCCTCTGGAAGTGTTAGCTAATCTAGAGGAGATTCTCGATCAAAATTGGCTGCCGGATTGGGAAGCTATCAGCAAGGATTCTGAACAGTGCAATTAAGGAGTAAAAAATGATGAATATGACCATTTCAAATCTCTACGATAGCGATTATCAACTTTGGTTAGAAAACACTATCAACCAATTGCGTCAAGGCGATTTTCAAGCGGTAGATTGGCAGAATTTATTAGAGGAGTTGGCAGATTTGGGGAAAAGTGAACGACGAGCATTAGAAAGTTTATTAACTCGACTTTTAGAACATTTACTGAAGTTAACTTACTGGCAATCCCAACGAGATTATAATCAAGCAGGATGGAAAGGGGAAATTAGAACCTTTCGGAAACAAATCAAGAAATTACTGAGAGATAGTCCCAGTCTCAAACCCTATTTATGCGAGATACTTGAGGAATGTTACAGCGATGCTCGGGAGATAATTATTGATATAACCCAATTAGATGCCAGTATTTTCCCTGGGGAAGTTTTAGCTAATCTAGAGGAGATTCTCGATGAAAATTGGCTGCCGGATTGGGCAGCTATCAGCAAGGATTCTGAACAGTGCAATTAAGGAGTAAAAAATCATGAATATTACCATCCCAAATCTTTACGATAGCGATTATCAACTTTGGTTAGAGTCCACTATCAACCAATTGCGTCGGGGGGATTTTCAAGCGGTAGATTGGCCGAATTTATTAGAGGAGTTAGCAGATTTGGGAAAAAATAATCGACGAGCGCTTAAGAGTCTCTTAACTCGACTTCTAGAACATTTACTGAAGTTAACCTACTGGCAATCCCAACGAGATTACAACCAAGCGGGATGGAAAAAAGAAATCAGGAATTTTCGCCTACAAATTGCTGATCTTTTAGCAGATAGTCCCAGTTTAAAGTCCTATTTAAGGGAAATTTTAGCAAAATGTTATCTCGATGCTCGCAATCTGCTTATTGACGAAACCAAATTAGATGCCAGTATTTTCCCTGGGGAAGTGTTAGCTAATCTAGAGGAGATTCTCGATGAAAATTGGTTGCCGGATTGGGGAGATATAAACAGGGATAAATCTTCCGAGGTGAACTAAAGATTAGCTTCACCTACCCGGTTTACAGACATTATAGTCCTCGTGAGAGATCACCGCCTCTGGGACGAGAAGATTGCCGTGGTCGCGACAGATGAGGCGATAATTGCGGGTAACGGGGATACTGATAATAAAGCGATCGTGTCGCAATCGTTTACCGTGGAAATCTCGATAATTGCGGTGATTTTGCAATCCTTGCAGGATTTCCCTAGCTTTAAGTACCACATTTTTCGGTAATTCCCGCAGATCGATCGGATCCTGGGAAAAAGTGGCTTCCCAAGCATTTTTTTGACGTTTTCTTTCTTCCCAAGCGGCATCTAGTTGAGCGCAATGATGGCAGACTTGGCCATAACCCTTGTGACCACAGGGAAACTTCTTCTTTCTTCTGGACATAATACCATCTGTCTGTAAGGCTGTGAGAGACTATTCAAGAGCGGTAAAGCTTGCTTCACTTTTGGCAGATGGAGAAGAAAGTCTTTACCCAGTGATTATCTATACTTACCAGCATACAGGGATCGATACCTCGTTTGGCCATTGACCAGCCAGAAAGTTGATCTTGGTTAGTTAGGGACTGCTGTCACCAACAGGATTAAGGCTGCTTAGAATAATTCCCATTCTTGGGTTCTTAAACGTTTGAGAATAGCTAAACGGCTACTAAAATAATTAGCACAGAGACGACTATAATCGGTTAAACGCAGGTTATTTAAGCTAATTGACCAAGACCAAATATAGGCCGCTTGGGTGAGATACTGAAGACAAGATAATTCACCATGGGTTAAAGGCACTGTTTGCTCGTAACCTTGGATAAAACTGTGGCGAATCTGGCGATTTAAGCCGGATTGTAGGGAAACTTGCAAAAATTTAGCGATATCAAAAACTCGCCAACCATAACCGCACTGATCGAAATCAAATAGGGTCATCTGATTATCAGGGGTGATATGCACATTACCACTATGAGGATCGCCCCAACAAATACTCCAATAGGGAGATTCTGTCGGTAATTTGGCGGTTTCTTCCTCTATTTCCCCAATGGTTTCTAAAACACAGTCTAGGTCCCTCGGTCGTTGGTGCAGAAAAGGTGCGATAATTTGCAGGGAATCCTCGAGAAGATATTTGAGGTTGAGGGGATGACGATAGGCTAGGGGTTGAAAATCTGCCGTCACCCGATGTAAATTAGCTACGATCGCCCCTAAATGATAGGCTTGTTCTATATCCATATCCCCAATAGCAATTCCCCCAGGAGCATAGGGAAAGAGGACGGCGTAACGTTTCCCTTCCGGAGCATTAATTTCTAGGGATAAATCACCGTTTTTGCTGCGAATTGGCGCGGCGACGGGAACCTGAGAGCGATCGAGATAATCTAATAATTCTAACTCGAAGTCGATTTCCATTTTGCTGCGCCAATGGCAGTGAGATACGCGCAAAATGTAGGGAGTTGTCAGGGTTTCGAGGAGATACACATCACTTAAACCCCGATGCCAAAATTGACAATTTTTCGGCATATCAATCTCGTAACGAGAAAAAACCAAATCTGCTAGGGCAGCGGGAGCCAGAGTGGAGTAGAGTGTGGGAAAAGTCCATTCTCCAGTGCGAAAATTGGCAGCGGGAGAACTAGAAGGCAGTAAATTGAGCGAAGCCAGAAAAGTCGTCACGGTTCCCTCCCGATGCAAGTGTGGACAACGCTCGCATCATCCTATTTTATAGGCCACATATATTACAAATCGGTTTGATCGCTCCGTATATTTCGCTACATTCCTCTGACGGTGATCAGATTTGAGTTTTCACTACCCACAGCAGTTATCCGAGTGGTGAGATGGGAAGTTTTCGTTTTGAGTAGTAGGTTGTTAATATCAAATTAGTTTACACTTCTTGATCAGAAACGCTGTATCTAATTCAGTCCCGGGAGAAAGTCGGCTCTCTTGGGTTTGGTGGGTAAAATGTATTCTAAGATACATTCCTCCTAGCGGGGGGATGGAACGAACCACAAAGACACAAAGATTGATCGATCGTATTGTAAGTTAAACTGATCACACAGAACCTAGAAGAGCCGAAAGTCTTTCTGTTGATTGAGCTTTTTTAATCTAGCTTTTCAAGAAGCGGAATCAGCTTGGTTCGTTCGTTCGCTTGTGCCACCCTACTTTCTTCGCTTACAATCCTTTTGTCTCCTCCATCAATTTTTCGAGCTTCCCTTTTTAGTTACCTTACCCAATTATCAATTATGAATAACACTGAAATCGACTTTCCCAAAGGCTCTAAGAGTGACCTAAGAGATGTTATCACAAATCAGTTACTCATTTTTTTAGAAGCCCAAAATTATGACGCAGTTAAAACTCTATTAATTCCTGTGGCTTCCGTGGATATAGCAGAAGCGATCGCGGACTTACCTAAAACCCTACAAATCATTGCTTTCCGACTTTTAAATAAATCTCAAGCCATTGACGTTTATGAACATTTAGATAGAAATACCCAATATTTATTAATCGAAAAGTTTAAAAATGCGGAAGCAAATGAAATTATTAATAATATGTCTCCTGATGATCGAGTCAAGTTATTTGATGAGTTACCTCCTCAATTAGCGAGGACTTTAGTAGCTCAATTATCCCCTGAAGAAAGAGAGTTAAATGCTTTATTGTTCGGGTATTCTGCTGATACAGCAGGGCGAATTATGACCCCGAAATATATCTATGTTAAAGAAACTATTACCGCTAATGAAGCCCAAGCTAAAATCAGAAATTTAGCCGATAAAATTGAAGTGGCTTACTATATCTATGTGACAGATAATAACAAGAGATTACAAGGAACCTTATCTTTAAAAGATTTAATTGTTGCTAAACCAGAAGCCATAATTTCTGAAATTATGAACAGAAATATTATTTATGCCTATACCGATACAGACCAAGAAGAAGTCGCTAAATTGATTCAACGCTATGATTTATTAGCTTTGCCAATTGTTGATAAAGATGAAAACTTATTAGGGGTAGTTACGGTAGATGATGTCATCGACATTTTAGAGGAAGAAGCAACTGAAGATATTTATAAAATGGGAGCAATTAACACGGAATCCGATGATCCAAATTACTTTAAATTGGGCTTGTATAAAATCACAAAAAAACGAATACCCTGGTTATTAATTTTATTAATCACGAATTCTGGAACAGTTTTTTTAATGAGTAATTTTGAGGAAGTATTAGAAGAAGTAGTTGCCTTAGCCTTTTTTACGCCATTATTAATTGATGCAGGGGGAAATATAGGTGCACAGTCATCAACCGTTGTTATTAGGGGATTAAGTACCGATGAATTAAGAGATAAAAAACCGCTTTCAATTATTGTGAAAGAGTTAATAACAGGGGGATTATTAGGAATAATTTTAGCCGTCATTGTAATTGCCATGATTTTTGTATTCTTAGGTAAACCAGAGATTGGTTTTATAGTGGGAATTAGTTTAATTGCTATCTCAATTATTGCAGCGACAACAGGTACAGCATTACCTTTTGTCTTTAACAAAATGGGATTCGATCCTGCTTTAATGTCTGCTCCTTTTATTACGACAGTGGTTGATGTTTTAGGAATTTTTATTTATTTCAGTATTGCTCAATTAATCCTAAAGGAAAGCTTGAGAAATTGATGGGCAAGTCAAAAACATTAGGCCGATTTAAGTCTGAATTGGCGTTCCATAATTTCCCCAGAGTTATATCTTTGAGCGCTCGATAATTTTTAATCCTCAATCCCTCAATTCCAGCCATTATTTAGTCCCGTTTCTCATTACTAAAGTAATTTGGCTCTCTTAGGTTTGGTGGGTAAAATGTATTCTAAGATACAGTCCTGCTGGCGAGCGCGCGGAAGGAACCACAGAGACACAGAGGACACAAAGATCGATCACTACTATAAGTAGTCGTGCAAAATTAATTTCCTAGTCAAGATAGGCAAAAGGCAAAAGCTTTATCGAAATGTGTAACTAATTTTGCTTAGGTACTTATAAGTAGTCGTGCAAAATTAATTTCCTAGTCAAGATAGGCAAAAGGCAAGAGGCAGGAGGCAAGAAGTGGTTAGATATGTGTAATTAATTTTGCTTAGGTACTTATAAGTTAAACTGATCACACAAAGAATAAGAGAGCCGTAATTTGAGCAATTTCTCCCCGGAGAATATATAGTATAGACTGATTCTAGAGCGGTTATTAATAGAGTTCTTGCCTAATTAATTTTTGAGAGTTCAAAAATGAGAAAAATAGGCATAAAATTGCATAAAATCCCTAGATAGAGCATTTAATTGATTAATGCTCATTCTTAATTCTCCTGACTACTGACTACTGGCTACTAACTCCTCACCTAAGGTCAGATTTTTGATTTTTGCCAGAGGTCTAATTACTGACCCGATTCGATCGCTCCTTCAGCCTCATGGACAATTGCTCTCAATCGATCTAAAGTTTTCTGGTCCACCTGGGTCCATAATCCCCGTTGTTGAGCCTCTAATAATCTTTCGGCCATATCTCGCAATGCCCAGGGGTTTTTCTCCTGAATAAATTGTTGTACCTTCTCGTCAAATAAATAAGCTTCGGCTACTCCCTGATAGATAAAATCCTCCACTAGGTGAGTAGTGGCAGAGTAGGCAAAAATATAATCTACGGTTGCAGCCATCTCAAAAGCGCCTTTATAGCCGTGTCGCATCACTCCCGCTATCCATTTGGGGTTCACTACTCGCGAACGGTAAACCCGGCGAATTTCTTCCTCTAGGGTTCTGATGCGGGGATTTTCCGGTCGGGAATGATCACCAAAATAGGTGACGGGATTTTTGCCAGTTAATGCCCGGACACTGGCAGTTAAGCCGCCTTGAAACTGATAGTAGTCATCGGAGTCGAAAATATCGTGTTCTCGATTGTCCTGATTGTGCAGCACTATCTCTAATTCTTGCAGTCTATTTCTCAATACTTCTGGTAAAGAATGGGCAGTTCCTTGACTATCATAGGCATAACAACTCCAGTTAATATAAGCATTAGCTAAGTCTTGATCATTTTGCCAGTTTTGTGACTCGATTAACCCCTGTAAACCGGCCCCGTAAGCACCCGGTTTGCAGCCAAAGATTCTGGCAGTAGCTCTCAGTTTCGCCTCTTTTTCTCCTAAGCCCTGATTTAGCCAAAACTCCCTCTCTGTCTTGACTTTCGCCGCTAAAGGATTAATTTTTTCCTCTTCCTCTTGACAAGCTACCGCATTTATGCCAGAATTAAGAAGATGTAGTATGCTGGGGAAACTGTCCCTAAAAAAGCCCGATACCCGAACGGTCACATCAATGCGAGGACGGCCTAAGCTAGACGGGGTAAGGATTTCAAACCCGACCACCCGACGGAAAAAACCATCCCAAAGGGGACGAATTCCCAGTAAAGCCATGGCTTCGGCCACATCTTCGCCACTATTTCTCATCGTCGAAGTTCCCCAGATAGAAATCGCCAAAGTGCGGGGATATTCGCCATTTTCTTGGGTATAACGTTCAATTAGTGCCTCTGCGGCCTTTCTTCCCACTTCCCACGCGGTTTCTGTGGGGATTGCGCGGGTATCGACAGAATAGAAATTTCTGCCGGTGGGGAGAACATCAGGACGGCCGCGGGTAGGAGCGCCAGAAGCACCACTGGGGACGTATTGGCCAGCGAGACCTTTTAAGAGATAGGTAAGTTCATCGGGGGTTTGTTTTAAAGCAGGAATTAACTGATTTTCTAGCCAAACCAATTCTTTTGCCGTATTTTCGCCTAGAGGTTCAATTTTCTGGCTAATTAAATCCTGAGCGAGACTTTCCAGATAAGTAGTAGTATCGTTATATTCCGTCAGGGGGTCGCAGTCGAGATGGAGGTCAAGGGCAAGGGAACGGGTTAAACCGGGGCGGTCGGGACTAGGAGAACGAGCGATCGATTGGATTAAATCAATTAACTGCTGACCCTGGGGACATTGACCGAAGATATGTAAACCGTCGCGGATTTGTGCTTCCTTGAGTTCACAGAGATAACCATCCACGAGGGTGAGAAATTGACCAAAGGAAGCGTTGGTCGCAACGCGCTCGCTACGCGAGATCGTGCCTAGCTCTCGATCGAGATTAGTTTTCGCCACCAGATCGTTAATCCGCTCGCGAATCAGAGCTAAACGAGAAGGATCAAGAGATTCTGCCTGATAATATTCATCGATGAGAGACTCTAACTTTTCCCAATCCCCATACAATTCCGCTCGCGTCATCGGGGGAGTGAGATGGTCGATGATAACAGCTTGGGAACGTCTTTTAGCGTTGGAACCTTCTCCGGGGTCATTGACAATAAAAGGATAAAAATTCGGCAGCGACGAGAAAGCAATTTCGGGATAACAATGGGGAGAAAGAGCGAGACTCTTCCCGGGTAGCCATTCTAAATTGCCGTGTTTACCAAGATTAATCACAGCAGTGACTTGAAATTCCTGTCGTAACCAATGGTAAAAAGCGAGATAGCTGTGGGTAGGTTCCAGGTCGGGGGAATGATAATTAAGAGTCGGGTCAAGGTCATAACCGCGAGAAGGTTGAATACCGATAAAGACATTACCTAACTGGAGGCCCGGGATAGGAAAATCTCCGTCTGGATGTCCCCAACGGTCAAGGAGAGCGCTTTGATTATCGGGGGGAAGGGAGGAGAAATAATCTAGATATGCTTCTAGGGAGAGAGATTGATAGATAGGTTTTAATTCCCTTGTCTCCAGGTCATTAGTGATACCAGAAATAAGCAATCGCATTAATTCGTCGCTATGGTCGGGGAGGTCGGTGAGGGTATAACCTTGGGTTTGTAATGCGCGAAGAATTTCCAAACCACTAGCGGGAGTATCTAAACCGACTCCGTTAGCGATACGACCATCCTTATTGGGATAGTTGGGGAAAATGAGGGCAATTTTTTTCTGGGAGTTGGGAAGGGAGGAGAGTTGACAATAGTTTGCGGTTAAATCAGCGACAAAATCAACCCGGTGGGGGAGGGGTTGATAGATAACTATTTCCGTTTCTAGTTTGGGATGTCGGGTGAGGACAGATTTAAAGGAAATAGCACGGGTGATAATTTTGCCATCCATTTCTGGTAAAGCGATATTCATGGCCACATCCCGGGGGGAAAGACCTTGATAACCCTGTTGATAAGCTTCTAAACTGCTGCTGCTGAGGATTACTTGGAAGATGGGTTTATTGAGGGACTGCCAGAAGTGATGATTTTGTTTGTCTTCCGGTCGCTGGATAGAGAAGCTAGTGGTATCGAGAATTAGGTCTGGGGGATGGTGGGAAAAGAGGGTTAATAGTTCCTCTTGCACTTCAATTTCCCGCAGAGAGGAGAGAAAGATAGGGACAGTTTCCATATTTCTTTGGGTGAAAGCGCTGATTAAAGCATCGATAGCTTTGGTATTACCCGCGAGATAATGGGAACGATAGAAAAGTATCCAAGTCCGTGCTTGGGGTTGGGATAGGGTTGTCTGGGAATAGATTCCCAACCTAGGGACAACCTGAGGAGGAGAGGGAGGATAGTCGAGATGGAGACAGGTATGCGCGATAAATTTAGCAGCATTAATCCAGTTATCTATCCCTGCTTCCGTGAAATAGCACCATAGCTGGTTAACAATAGTCAGGGAAGCAGTGGAATGACTCATCAACTCTAAATCCGGTTTATCCTCTCCCGGGAGGACAAATAAAGTCGCACCGGTTTCCTCGACAATTTCCTTAACTACTTCCAACCCGTAGGACCAACTCCCCCGTCCCCCCAATAAGCGAAGAATAATCACTCTTGCTTGGGATAGTACCTTGTCCCCATAGTTATCGATACTGTATTGCTGCTGTAACTGGGATAAATTCAGGGCGCGAATTGCGGGAAAATTGTCCGGTAGATGGTCGATAGCTGCCGCTAGAGTTTGAATATCGGTATCAGCCATGGTGAGGAGAACAATCGGGGCCGGATTTTGGTCAATAATAATCACCCCTTCGGTATCTGCTGTCCAACCACCCGCTTGGGGAGCAATACGGTGCATAAGTTTTGAGAGTCAGGTTAAATAATGATTAGGTTTTGAGAATCAGGGTCTCGATCGAGGGATCATTCTTAGGTAGATAGAGATGATTATATCTGTCTGCGGCAATTTAAAGAACAGGGAATAGGGAATAGGGAATAGGGATTAAGAAAACTTGACCAAAACCCAAACCCCAGTCCCCTTACTGATAACTAGGGTTTGGGAAGTGGGAAGTGGGGAAGTGGGGAAGTGGGGGAATTTCAACTAAAACCCTAACACCCTAACACCCCAAAAACCGAACACCCCAAGACCTCAACACCCCAAAACCCGACCACTCTATCTGCTGCCTTCTGATAACTGATAAATGATAACTGATAAATGATAACTGATAAATGAACGCTTCTCCCGCTTATGTTTGCTGTCAAGTGTTGTCATCTACTCACCTCGAACAAATTCGTTCTTGGTGGGGACAGTTGGCAATACAGGTAACAGGGCCGAGGATTAGTCTCAGTGAAAGAGATATTCCCCTACAGACAGGGGAAATCTATCAACTCTTGCTTTCCACTGACCTACAAGCTTTATTGTTAGCCAGTCCCCAAGGGCATAATTTTCAGTACGAAGTCCGCATTAGTTTTGAAGCGAACACGATTAAAAATTTTCTGCAAGGACTGGCTGTCAAGTCTCTCCACCACACGAAAATTGAGCAGGGTTATCAAATTTTAAATCTGCCTCTGTCCATTAATGTCAGCAGTTTTCAAAATAAAATTTTAGTCAAAATTCTCTCGATAATTTCTTCTCCGGCTGCTGAGGGGGGTTGTCCCCGCGTCTTCTCTGTTTGTCAACCGGTAGAAGCGGCCCTATCCCAACAAATCGAACAGGAAAGATTATTAAACCAAGTCATCACCCAAATTCGTCAGAGTCTGGAGTTACCGGTGATTCTGGAAACCGTGGTCAGGGAAGCGCGGGAGTTTCTGCAAGTGGACCGATTGTTAATTTATCAATTTTTCCTTGGTACTGGTGAGGGAAAGGGAAAAATAACTTCCGAGTCGCGCATTTCCGACCAGATAAATTCGGTGTTAAATTTAACCCCCGAAGACGATTGTTTTTCTTATATTCCCCAATATAAGGAAAAGTATCGTCGAGGATTAATTCTGGCCGTGGATGATGTGGATGTTAACTATTCTTCTTCCTTCTGTTTGTCGGAATTTTTGCGACAACACCAAGTGCGATCAAAATTAATCGCCCCGATTGTGGTACAAGAAGAATTGTGGGGTTTATTAATTGCCCATCAATGTGGAGAAAAACGCCAATGGTTGCCGCAGGAAAAGAAATTTTTAGGTCAGATTGGGGAACATCTCGCCATCGCTATCTATCAAGCGCAATTATATTCCCAAGTCCAGGAACAAAAAGATATTTTTGAGTGCCGGGTAATAGAAAGAACCCAAGAATTACAAGATACTTTAATGGCCGCAGAAGCCGCTAACCTCTGCAAAAGTGAATTTTTAAATAATATGAGTCATGAGTTATTAACTCCCCTAACTTGTATTATCGGTTTGTCCAGTACCCTGCAAAAATGCTCGGCAGCCAGTAATTTTTTACCTCCCGACAAACAAAAACACTATCTACAAGTGATTCAGGATAACGGCAATAAACTATTAGAATTAATTAATGACTTGCTTAATTTCTCGCAAGTTTCGGCAGGAAAAGCTGTTTTAGATATTAAACAATTTTCGCTAAAATATCTCTGTAATCATGTTTTAGAAATTATCAAAACAGAGGCAGAAATTAAAGAAATTAATCTAATTTTAGAGATGAAAATCACCGAAAAAGAGCATTATTTTTATGCCGATTATGATCGAGTTCAGCAGATACTTTTGTACTTGTTAAAAAATGCCCTGAAATTTACCCCCGAACAGGGTGCTATCACGCTGAGACTGTGGAAAGAAGGCAGTCAGGTCATTTTTCAGGTAGAGGACACGGGCATCGGCATTCCTGCTCAAAAAATACCGCTTCTGTTTGAAAAATTTACCCAATTGGATGGCTCCCGTAAACGTCGTTATGGTGGTATGGGATTAGGATTGGCTTTAACTAAACAATTAGTGGAACTGCATCGCGGCACGATCGAGGTAGAATCTTGCTTAGATAAAGGTTCCATTTTTACCGTCCGTTTACCTCAACAAAAGCCTCCCAAATCTCAACCGCAACTCTCAGAGCATAATCCCCATTTTAATCAGCACCACCCCACTGTAGTTTTAATTGAAAGTGACGAAGAAATTGCCAATCTTATTTGTGAGTTATTGATGGTGGCACATTATCAAGTTATTTGGTTAATCGATAGTGTCTCCGCTATCAAAAAAATTGAGATCGTGCAGCCAAGTATTATAATTGTCGATCGGAAAATGCCCGATATATATCATCTCTGTCATCTCTTAAAAAAATCCAGCCAAACTCAAGCCAGTAAAGTGCTAATCTTGAATGATACCCCTGAAATCAGCGTTAATTTTCTCGGCCGTCATGGCATTGATGACTATCTGCTCAAACCGATTCAACCCTCCCTATTGTTGGAAAAAATCCGCTATCTAACCGCTTTATAAGTGGGGTTTGCGGCAAAAAGTTTTTCGGTGGGTGTAGGGTGTGGGGTTTTACCAATTTTCATCTGGTCAATACTTTTCCTTTTTCCTCAGAAAATAGGACTCGAAAACTAACTATAAAATAGCTAATTTTCAAGTCCTTAATTGTAGGAATCCTAGGCTAAATTAGGACTCACTTTCGATATAGATAAATAACAAACCCATCACTACGGCTGGCATTAACCAACAGACGATCGGGATTAAAATCCAAGGCAGATAAGAAGCTGCGTAGGCACCAGTCATGTCAAATGCTCCTAGTAAAAAAATAAGGAAATGATAATCAGGTAGAACAAGGGTTAATTATTGATTAAAAACCCCGCGCATGATGCCATCAACGACACCAAGATTTTCTAGGAGGAAATAGGCCACAAAAGCGCCACCCATACCACCAATAAAGAAACCGGCGGCGAATTGACTCCAACCCTCGGAGGATTGCAGAGGATCACCACTAGCGGCCTTACCTTGGAAGGAGACAAGACCATAACTAGCTAAACAACCCGTAGCCAAGAGAACCATGGCTAAAGCGGGGATTAAGCCGCCGAGATTAGCATATTCCGAGTCTCTCAGGGGACCCAGGACAACCCAGGGACCACCGAGGAAATAACCGTGGGCCATACCCACTTCTAGACCGCGCAGAATCGGAGCTAGACCGGGACGATAGGCAGGTAAGTTACCAATAAAAGCTTTGGTAAAACCAGAAGCGGAAATGGGGGTAGCTAGATGACCAATGAACGGATCATCATTGTAGGGTGTCACCACCTGTTTGTATCCAGTTTCAGCCATTGTGTTTGAGTTCTCCTTTTTCCGATCAACAGGAAAATTGATCATAAAACTTTAAGATTACACTTTAGGCCTAAGAATTACTTCAAGCAACCCCATCGATCGAGTTTTCAAGGGTTGACGGCTGAAACTCTCACAATTCGTTACATTTCTCTCAGGAGACGGGGGAGTGGGGAGCCTGGTTTCAGTGTTGCCAAAGGCACGGCGTAGCCGTCCAGTAAACAGTAAACAGTGAACTGAAAACTCACATCTGATACTAAATCCGTTGAGTATAGGCTACATATCAGGATAGGCAAGAGGCAAGGGGCAAGGGGCAAAAGGAGGAATAGATAATCAGTCTTTAATAACTGGATTTAGTATGATATAGCCTTTTTCAGTCTGCTGAGCTACAAAAGTTATGGGTTTTAGGCACTCATGCACTCATGCAAGAGGCAAAAGGGAAGAAAAATAGGTGTACCTCACTAGCTTAGGAAACGCTATAACTGCTCACTGATAACTGCTCACTGATAACTGCTCACTGATTAAGGGATAATCAACACTGGACAGGGGGCAAGGTTAATAACTTTGGTGGTGACGCTTTCGGACACACCTTCGCTAGTTAATCCTAAACCGCGACAACCCATAACAATCAGGTGAGCATTAATTTCATCGGCTACATCACAGATGACAAAAGAAGGCATTCCCTCCCTTTCAATCATTTCCGCCTTGATGCCAGCTTGGGCAAAAATCGCTTGCGCTGATTGTAACAATCTATCCACCGCTTCGATCGAACTCATCTTATCGTCGGGGGCAATTTCTCCGGTGGGTGTTGTTTCCACCACCGACAACAGGACCAAACGACTGTCAAAGATTTTGACTAATTCGATCACGCTACTGGTAGCGTCGCGACTTTCGCGGCTGTGGTCGATGGGAAATAAAATCGTCTCAAACATAATTAGCAAGTCTCTCCAATCAAATTTTTCTGAGCAAATCAGTCTTGGAACTGCAAAACTGATCCCCAAATCTGAAATAATCTTTGTCAAAGTAATTGCCGCAAGTAGCGATACCCTGATTTAATCTTTATTGTACGGTAAGCAATCTAGGAGGTTATGGGCTGTGCCAAAAAAAACAGTAGCGAATTTAACAGAGGCTGATTTAGCGGGCAAACGGGTCTTAGTTCGGGTCGATTTTAATGTTCCCATGGACAAAGCCACCGGGGCAATCAGCGATGATACCCGCATTCGGGCGGCACTACCAACTATTGAGGATTTAATCAAAAAAGGGGCTAAGGTTATTTTATGCAGCCACATGGGTCGCCCCGACGGTCAAGTTAAAGAAAATTTGCGTCTGACTCCTGTGGCTAAACGTCTCTCGGAATTATTGGGACAAGAAGTAATCATGTGTCCCGATTCTATTGGTGAGGGAGTGACGGCAGCGATTAGTCAAATGTCTAACGGTCAAGTGGCCCTTTTAGAAAATCTGCGTTTCCACGGTGAAGAGGAGGCAAATGATCCCGATTTTGCCAAAAAATTAGCCGCTAATGCCGATTTATACGTTAATGATGCTTTTGGTACCGCCCACCGCGCCCACGCTTCCACGGAAGGCGTTACCCACTATCTCAGCCCCTCGGTGGCGGGTTATTTGATTGAAAAAGAGTTAAACTACCTACAAGCAGCTATTGAAACTCCCCAACGTCCCCTAGCGGCGATTATCGGCGGTTCTAAGGTTTCTAGTAAAATTGGCGTGATCGAAACTTTATTAGAAAAGTGCGATAAACTGCTCATCGGTGGCGGTATGATCTTTACTTTCTACAAGGCCCGCGGTTTAAGTGTTGGTAAGTCTTTGGTGGAAGAGGACAAACTGGAATTAGCCAAATCCCTGGAAGCGAAAGCTAAAGAAAAAGGAGTGGAATTCCTCCTTCCTACCGATGTGGTGTTAGCGGATCAATTCGATAAAGATGCCGAGTCCCAAATCGTCAAGGTCGAAAATATTCCCGATGGTTGGATGGGATTGGATATTGGACCTGAATCAGTTAAAGTTTTCCAAAAAGCTTTATCTAACTGTAAATCTGTCCTCTGGAATGGCCCCATGGGGGTGTTCGAGTTCGATAAATTTGCGGCGGGTACAGATGCGATCGCTCACACTTTAGCCGATTTAACCGCTACGGGTACAACTACCATTATCGGTGGTGGTGACTCGGTAGCGGCGGTAGAAAAAGTGGGAGTGGCGGAAAAAATGAGCCATATTTCCACCGGTGGTGGCGCTAGTTTGGAATTACTCGAAGGGAAGGTTTTACCCGGTATTGCCGCTCTCGATGAGGCCTAATTATCGCTAATATCTAAGGTTTAAACAAGGTGGGTGCTGGCCCACCTTTTTTTTATGAATTATGAATTATGAATTAGGGAGTGGGTTTTTCAAGTTGGATTGGGAGTTAATCATATCAAGACTTTTTCAACAAAAATAGTTGCGTCATTAGGATACTTCAATCGCAGTAAAATCCACTCGCTGATATAAATCTGTCAGGGATATTTGAAAATCTAGAGAAAACAAAGTTAAAATTGCTTCTTGATCGTGATAATCTCGAAATGCCCAATGATCGCCCCTTTTATGAAATTGTTCGATATAATAACCATATTGATCAATTAAAATATATTCTTCAAAACTATTAAGAGAACGGTAAAATTTAAACTTATCACCCCGATTATAGTCTTGAGTAGATTTTGATAAAACCTCGATAATCACCTGTGGATTGGTAATCGTATCGGTGCGTCCTCTTTCAAGAATTGGTTCTCCCTTGACGATCATAATATCGGGATAAGTGTACACATTATAGGCGGGTATTGCCAAGCGTAGATCGGTGATAAATATATCATAGGCTTGATTCTGGATAGTTAAGGGAAATCTTCTGTAAAAATTTCCCGCAATGCGATTATGGTTAGGAGTTCCCCCGGTCATAATAATAATTTCTCCATCTCGATACTCGTGTCTGTCGGTGGCAGTTTCCTCTAGTTGAAAGTATTCTGCGACTGTGTAGCGTTTCTCAGTGGTTGCGACCATATTGCCCCCTTGAAAGCAAAGCTCTGTTTTTATAATAACCTGTTTTCCGAAAAGGTAAGTAGCTGGTTATAATTAAATTAAAAATGGATTTTAGGTTCGATCCCCCCTGCCCCCCTTGATAAGGGGGGTGTCTGATAATTTTTAACGCCTACCTACTTACAATTATCGGTTTTAATCAGGTGCTGACTGCTGTATAAATATGGAGAGACCTTGTTAACAAGGTCTCTCCAAAGTGGGTGGGATTATTGTTGTTAATTTGTTAATCTGGTTGGGATAATTTGAGGATAGCACCGGTGACTTTCATGCTTTCTTGATAAAGCACGTCCTGGCCCCAACGCTGTAACTGTTTACCTAGCAGAGTTTCTGTTTTTTGGTCTTCCAGATGGGACACTTGTTCAACCCGGCAAGATTGGGCCCCTCCCGAAGCTTCCATCCGCATACAGCCGGTAGTTCCCGAACAAATTACCGTGCAACAATCAGCCTGAAGATTAGTAGAACTGAGTTTAATACTAATCAGATCCCCTTGTATCTCACCCCAATCGGCCACGGGAATACCAGCTAATTCCGCCTCAATTAAACGCTGGTCCTGACCGAGGAAGCTAATCCGATGAATAGCGTAATCTCCCGACCGGTGACTATATCCCACCGGTCGCCATTGTAACCGGCTGGCCATCCAACCGAGGAACATAAAAGCTTGGCAAGGATTGCCCTTTTCGTAATCAATAGTAATGCGATCGACTTCCAGAATAGCATCCCGGCGCTCCGGCGGATCAAAAGCTTCGGCGGTTAGTTCTTGCCAAGGGGCGAGACGACTCCAGTTTAGGTCAGCCAATGGTACATCTGTGGCTAATAAATCCCCCACCTGCAGCAGTTCCGTTTCTGGTTCCCGAAAAGTGCTGGAATCGACGATAATCCTATCACATTGACTGGCCAGACGCTTAAATAGTCCATATTCGCCATCGGGACTGGCTTTCCACCAGAGAAATTTGGGCAAACTGGGAATAGTTAACTCGGAAATAATGCCACCAATTCGTTCCAAAGCTTCCGCCGTACCGCTTAAAGTGACGTATTCACAGCAAACTAAAGTGTTCTGACTACGTTTGTTAACGGGACAATAGGCAGAAACGGAGGCTTTTACCCCTTCATCGGCCTCGGCAGTGGGACAGAGGGTAATAATGCGACAGGGATTGGAAGCGGCGATCGCATCTGCCACCCCAATCGCATCCAAATCGGCGGCGTATTGACGATGATTAGCCCCATCCTCGGCGTTTTTTTCCGCTTCCCAGGCCGCCCTTAACCGAGCGACAAATTCATCGCTAGAAAGCCCAGTTACTTCTAGTTCTAGGTCCTTCTGGGCGACTTTGATGGCGGCGTGGGTCCGCGGACCGGCAATACCATCAATCGGGCCAGTGTAATAGCCGAGAAGGGTTAACAATTCCTGTACCGCATCGGGTTCATAGACAATAAAGCTAAAGGTGGTGGCCCGGGTGGCGGCCATACCATCCTGATTATCATTATAGGATTGCCAGATATCGCGCAGTTCCTGCTCGATCACATCGATGGAAACATCTTTTGGTGCTTGCAGGGAGACAATGGGGGGGCTTTGGGTAGTCATGTCAGTTATCAGTTATCAATTATCAGTGATTCAGTTATCAGTTACCAGTTATCAGTTATCAGTTACCAGTTATCAGTTATCAGTTACCAGTTATCAGTTATCAGTTACCAGTTACCAGTTATCAGATGTGAGTTTTTAGTTTACTGTTTACTGTTTACTGATTACTGGTCACTGTTCACTGTTTTAGAGTCGTCGCCAACGACGGCCATCGCGGTTAAGGAGAAATTCCGCTTCTGTGGGTTCCCAGGTACCCGCTTCGTATTGGGGTACGGAGGCAGGATCGGCGGGAGCGTCCCAAGCGGCAAGAGCAGGAGTAACGATGCGCCATGCTTCTTCTACCTCGTCAGAACGGGTAAATAGGGTTTGATCTCCTAGCATAGCGTCTAAAAGTAGGCGATTATAGGCATCGGCGCTGGTGACACCGAAGGAGGAACCATAACTAAAGTCCATTTCTACCGTGCGTGTGCGTAATTCCGACCCCGGCATTTTCGCCTCAAAACGGAGGGCAATACCTTCGTTAGGCTGAATCCGCATACTCAGTACATTTGCATTAGTTTGTTGGGCTGCCGATTGGAAGATTAATAACGGCACATGGCGGAATTGAATGGCAATCTCGGAAACTTTTTTGGGCAGACGTTTACCAGTACGCAGATAGAAGGGGACACCTTGCCAACGCCAGTTATCTACCATTAATTTCATGGCCACGTAGGTGGGGGTGGTCGATTCGGGATTAACCCCCGGTTCTTCCCGATAGCCCGGAATGGGTTTTCCTTTCATCCAACCAGCTTTATACTGGCCGCGGATGGCGGATTTTTCCAGGTTATTAATATCGGCCAGGTGAGTCGCTTGCAGGACTTTGACTTTTTCGCCACGGACACTATCAGCGTTAATAGCGTTGGGTGCTTCCATCGCCGTTAAGCAGAATAACTGCATCAGGTGATTTTGCACCATATCCCGCAAAGCCCCCGATTTTTCGTAATATCCGGCCCGCTCCTCCACTCCCACGGTTTCGGCCACGGTAATCTGGACGTGATCGATAAATTGACGATTCCAGAGGGGTTCAAAGATGGCGTTAGCAAATCGGAACACCAGCAAGTTTTGGACGGTTTCCTTGCCCAAATAGTGGTCAATGCGATAAACTTGGTTCTCCTGACAAACCTCTTGTACGACTCGATTGAGAACTTGGGCAGAACTGAGGTCTTTGCCAAAGGGTTTTTCGATCACTAACCGGTGTTTAATTGGGTCTTTCAGCATTCCGGCTGCCCCGAGGTTTTTAAGACCGGGGGGAAAGAAATTAGGAGAAACCGCTAGATAAAAGACTCGATTGCCACGAGTTCCCCGGATTCCGTCTAATTCTTCCAGAAAGACTTTCATTTTGGCGTAACTTTCTGGGTCGTCCATGTTGCCAGGGAAATAGTACAACCCTTGGGCGAAGTCTTGCCAATATTCCTCACTACCAATCCCGTCGGAAAATTCTTCGATGCCTTGGCGCATCTGTTGGCGAAAATAATCATGACTCCACTCTCGGCGCGCTGTACCGACGATGGTTAATTCGGCCGGTAGTCGTCTTTCCCGTTTCAGTTGATAGAGAGCAGGAACCAGTTTTCTTTGGGTTAAGTCTCCCGATGCCCCAAAAATGACTAAGATTAAGGGTTCTGGGGTTCTTTCTTGTCGCAATCCCACTCGGAGAGGATTTTCGAGCAGCTTTACCATAGGATTTTGTCTAGCCGAGGTGCATTATTTTCCAGTCTAGCGGGAATACTCGACGGCATACCTAAAGTAAAAATTAATAACCACAATCAGTAATCAGTAATCAGTGACCAGTAATCAGTAATCAGTCATCGGTCATCAGTCATCAGTAATTGGATAATATCTTTAGGCCTTTTTGATCTCAAAAAGTTCTGGGCATGGGAGTGAGCGGGGGGAAAATTCAGGGACTTTTTCCCTGAATTTTAGCTAATTGACCACCCAAAAATGGGTGAAACCCCACACCCTACCCCTAGGAAAAACTTTTTGCCGCAAACCCTACTTATTTTTTGGCGGTTTTAACACAATCGAGGGTACGGACGATGGCGGCTGCTGCGTAGTTACGACGGGTGGGATCATTTGGTACAAAAGCACTACCCTGTTCGTTCAAGGGAGAGGCCACAGCGCAAAATCCCGACATCTGGGTAATTAAACCAGCGGCCCAATGACCAGAAGTATCGGAAAAATTGGCGGGGGTTTTAGTTTGGGCCAAATCGGGGGCTTGTTTTTGCTGAGTTTTCAGGTAGGTGGCGGCCTGTTTGAGAATCGCCATCAATTCGGCCCGGGTGATGGGGTCGCCCGGACGGAATTCGCCGTTAGCTTTGCCGGCAACAATACCATTAGCCCGGGCCCATTGGATTTTTTTGGCACTCCAACGCGTCGCGTCCACATCGTTAAAACTGCCGCTGCCGGGGGGAATCTCTTCTAGGTTAATTTTGGTGACAGTTCCCATCCCCTCAATAATCATCGAGATGAATTGTTCCCTGGTAACGGGATTTTCGGGGCGGAAGCTGTTATCTTCTTTAAAACCAGCCACTACCCCAAGCGCGATCGCTTTTTCAATCTCAGTTTTATAGATATCGCCGCTAATATCCCGGAAACTGGCCCCGGAAGTGGGGGGGGCAGTGGGGGGAGGAGTGGTTTCGTTGATAGGAGGTCTGCCGGCGGCTGCGAGAACTTCCGTTTCTTTGCCGCTAAAGTAGAAGTGGCCTAAACTTTTGCCTTGGAAAGTACGACGGCTAAATCTCCAACCCGGTTCGAGGATAATTTTCATAAATCCCGTTTGCATTCCTCGGGTTTTTCCCACCACTAATTCCGGTCTGCGAGCATCCCGGGGAGTTCCCACTAAGTATAATTCGCCATTGCGTTCCACAATACGCAGGATGTAATCTAGCCCAAAATCCCGGCCATCGAGACGGATAGAATAACCATTACTATCGGTGGCGCGGCGACAAATGCCGGTAAAGTCAAAGTTGAGAAGCAGCGGGTCGATCATGACGGGATTTGAGCCGCTTTCGCTCCAACACTTCTGTTTTCCCTGGATTTGTTCCAAGACTAGCAGGTCAAATTTATTACCTCCGTAGGGACGAGCGATCGCTACTACCTGGGTCTGCTCGATGTCCTGTTCGTCAAAGTTGGCCGCTGGTGTGGCAGTTATGCCCAAGGTCATTAGGGCGGTTAGGGCGATCGATAATCTAGCTTTCATGATCTTTATCTATAAGACGATTTTTGCAGTAAAAATAATAGACGTGCTAATCCCACTATTCTAAGACTGAATACTTCCGGTTGTTGTTCCAGACTGCGCCGGATTGTTGTCTGTCTGCACAACTTTTCTCTCAATCTTCAATTTCCGAACCTATTGATACTAGCAATATTCTGCTTGAACTGGTGGGTTGATCAATATTAGCTCGGTTAGCTGTTCAAACTGGCGAGATTTTGGCGAATTGTTGAAAATTTTAGCCAGCCATTCGAGTCTTAGGCTAAGATGGGGAGAGAGGCTTTTAATTGGCCGCAGCCCTTGACTTCCTCACAGGATTTAAGCCCAATAATTGCCTAAAAAATGGCAATTAATCGATTGAGGGCTATCAGTGCCGCGGTGAATTATCATAGTTCATTAGCTCTGGTGAGCCATTGCCCTTTCTTTGGTGTGTGTGAGGTAAACAATTATGAGTAACTCCCCTGGTGATCCTTCTCCTCGTCCTAATCTTTTTCTGAGTCTTGGTCGATTTTTCTGTCGCCCTTCTACTTTAATTTTTGGGGGAATTACTCTCCTAGGAATTACCTCCCTTGGCTATTTTACGACTCGTTATTTAGTTTATGAACGTCTCACTCCGATTTTAGATAATATCTTCAGTGAAATGCTGCACAGACCTGTCAGGGTAGGTAAGATAGAGGGCTTTTATTTTAATCGCATTCGTATCGGTAAATCGGAAATTCCAGCTACGGACAATTCTGCTGATAGTTTATCTATTGATGCGATCGAATTGGGATTAAATCCGCTGCCGTTACTTTTAGGTCTGCCGCTGCCAGTTGATGTCAAGTTAATTAATCCCAGTATTTATCTCGATCAGGATAAAAATGGTCAATGGCTCGATAATTTAGAAAAAATAGCTAGTAACTTAGATCGGGAGGCACTCATCAGGTTAAACCTGGGTTTTCAGGTGGAGAAGGGAGACATTACTATCCAACCCTATGCCCTGAAAAACCCGATAGAAATTAATGCCGATGGTCAGGGAAGATTCATCGATAATCAAAGGCAACCTCTCACCTACGATTTTAGCGCAGAAATTCTCAAAAGTCAAGTAAAAATTCAAGGAGAAACGGCGTTAAAAACGGGCGAAAGTCAAACTAATCTTCAGATTGATAGTTTGAACTTAAATGAACTATTAACTTTAATTCCTCGGAGCAATTTCCAATTAAATCAAGGACAAGTAAATGCTAATATTGCTCTCAATATTCCCAGTTGGGCAAAGCTAAATCAAACCGAAGGAAATGGAAATTTTCAGGTGACAGATTTGGCGGGTAAATTCCAACCTTTCCAGTATCCAATTAAGCTAACAACTAAGTTAAATTTACAGGGAGATAAAGTATTAGTCGAACAGGCGACCGCAAGTATTGGCAAGATTAAAACTGAGGTGAAGGGAGAAGTAAATTGGCAAACTGGTTATCATCTCAAGGTCGCGCTAGAATCGGTGGATTTACAACAGCTTTTAAGAATTATTTATCTGCAATCACCTCTAGATTTACGGGGAGAGGCACGCTCTACTTTTCAAGTGACGGGAAAATTAGATCAACCTCTAATTAAAGGAACCGTTAGCAGCAGCAAACCGATTATTTTTGAGCAAATTCCCATTCAATCAATAACCAGTAATTTTCAAACAAATCTCAATAGTCTTAGTTTAGATAAAATTCAAATTAAACCCGTTGCAGGTGGAGAAATTAAAGGGGAAGGAAAATTGCAATTAAATATTCTGCAATCCCTGCAAAAAAATCAACCTCTTGACGGGACAAAAATGCCGATTGATTTGAATTTACAAGCAAATTTTCCCACAAGAAAAATTTTATCTAAATTGGCCACAATTCCTGATCAAATTAATATAAGCGATCTGCAAGCTAACATCAAAGCTAGAGGTAGTTTAGGACTGCCCCAATTATTAATTAATTGGCAAATACCCGCGGTTAATCAGTCAGGATTAATCAATGTTGCTGGGGAGGGCAAAGTATTTTTAGGAGGCAACAAAATCAATTTAACCGATACGGTCATTAAAACAAATACTGGCAAACTACAGGTTAATGCTAATAGTGATTTTACTAGCAAATTAGTCCAGGCAAAAATCACGGGTAATAACTTTTTATTGACTCCTTTTGTGCCTATCGTTTGTCAATATTTAGATATTATTTGCCCCTACCTAAAAACCTTAGAACCCTTAAGTTTAGAGACAGCTAATATTCAAGTTAGTGGCAAAATTGATCAACTCAATGTTAATACTTTAAACGGAATTGCTAACTTAAAAATTAGCAGTAAACAAGGCACAATTTTAGTCAATAGTCAAGTATCGCAAGGAAATCTTCAGGCTAAAGCTGTCTTAGCGGGATTGCCGATTAATTCCCTATTGCCTAACTTACCAACTCAGGTTAAATTAACGCAATCGCAAATTAATTTACAGGGTTATTTAGGGGAATTGCTGAATAATAAAAATAATATTTTCAGCAGTTGGCAAGGTCAAGGAAATATGGAGTTATTAGTAGATAATAATCCTTTAATTGCCACAGCCAAACTGAATCGAGGTTTCCTGACAGGAACAGTTAACACCGGGGGAATTAGTCTCAATCCTCTAGTGGAAAATTTAACAGTTCCCGTTAGTTTAGGCAGGACAAAAATCAGCTTTGCTGGTGGAATAAATTCTCTGATTAGTGGTACTTTAACGGATTTAAAAACTTGGCGCGGAGAAGGAGATATACAGTTATTTGTCAATAATCGATTTTTAAGAACGACAGCCCAACTGGAACAAGGTATTTTAAGCGGTATAATTAATACGACTGGGATTAACTTAAATCCGTTTTTACCCAAGATAAATATTCCTGTTAGTCTAGGAAAAACCCAAGTCAATTTCACTGGTGCAATCAATAATTTACTAGCGGGGAAAATACCAAATCTGTCCACCATCAATGCTAGAGTAAATACTCGCTTGTTAGTGGATAATAATCCGATTAATACTGATATTCAGTTAAACAAAGGTATTTTTAATATTCTCGGTAGTTTAGAGCGTTTTCAGACTAATATTCCCCTGGCGTTGAATATTTACCAAACGAAGTTTCAAGCAACAGGAAATGCCCAAACTATTTTCGACTCTCTGCTAGAAAAACGACTGAACTTAAGCAGTATTAAAGCAGTTTTTAACTCTCGTATTAATGTAGCTAAAGGAGAGATTAAAGCTAAGGCACAACTGAATAATAATTTCTGGCAAAGTGATATTATTGCCGCTAATCTTGATCCCGCTGTCCTACTAAGGCAATTGGGGGGAGTCAAATCAATCTCGATTCCTAACCTAGATTTTAGTGCCAATTTAGCGGGAAATATTAAAGAAATTTGGCAGCGAGTAACACCAATTCAGATTAATAATCTTTCGGCACAGTGGGGAGAAAATAGCTTTAATGTGCGAGGAAATATTCTTTTAGCTAATCTTACCAGTCAACCCGATATCTCTGAGGTTAACTTAAATCTACAGGCAAAAACCGACCTTGCTGCTGTACCGCTAACTCAGATTATATCGCTTTTACCGATTGATTCTAACCTAAAACCCAAAGAATCGACACTAACAGGGATCGGAGAATTTCAAGGACAAATCACGGGAAAAAATCTCTTAAGTGCTTGGCAAAAAGTGGGAAATATACGAATCAAAGGAGATATAAATTTAGCTAACTTTAGCATTAATGAGCGACTCTTTGAACCCCTACTAAAAGGAACAATTCAAGCAGGAATCGGTCAAAATATTAGTTTAAATCTGCGGGGAAATCAGGACATTATTGACCTAACTTTCGATCCTTGTCAACAAAATAATTGTCTCTTGCCCTATCTTCCCTTAGGGATAAATATCCGCCAAGCTTTTGGAAATAAAACTCCTTTTTTAGCAACAGCTAAACGAAGCGGAGAAAATTTAAATGTTCAGATTGCCGATTTTCCCCTAGAAATCCTGAAAATATCTCCCACGGCAGCCTACAATATTCCGGGGATTATTACTGGCCAATTGAGTGCTAATTTAGACATCAATTTATTTAACCTACAGGGTGAGGGACAACTAGAGATTAATCGACCTAGTTTAGGTAACTTAATCGGGGAAAAATTAACGGCAAATTTGTTTTATCGGGATTCTATAGTTCAACTGCAAGAAGGTAGTTTACAAGCGGGTGCAAGTCAATATAATCTGCAAGGTTTATTTAATTGGCGAACCCAGGAAATAGAAGCTAAACTCAGGGTAGATCAAGGTTATATTCAAGATTTATTATCAGTTGCTAGTATCTATGATTTAACCAGTTTAATCAACTTTTTCTCCTCTGAGAATAACCCAGCTATTCAACTTAGTCCCCTAGGAGTAGGTAATCCCGAAGCTTCCCTAGCAGAACAGGTAAATTTGCGGGCAAAAATTGAAGAAATAATCCAGCAATTAGCAGGGGAAAGGGGGGTAGTTGGGATACCGTCTGAACTAGATTTTCGTGGTCGTTATCAAGCAAATATAGCCTTAACTGGGACTTTAAAAAATCCCGATCTTAGCGTACAATTTCAGGGCAATCGATGGGAATGGCGACCCCAAAGACCGACAGTAAATATTGTTAAACCTCTCGGAATTGTCACCACCGATACCCAATTAATTCCCATTGATGAAGTAACAATTAATCTTAACTTAAATCGTCAGTTGCTCAGGATAGAACCGATTAGATTAAAATCACGAGATTCTTCCGTATTTTTAGCGGGTGATTTTTCCTTAAAAAAAGTAGAGGGGACTTTTGCCGTGGAAAATCTTTCTCTCGATCTCTTGAGAAATTTTGTGCAGTTTCCCTTGGATGTATCTGGTAGTCTAAAAACTCAAGGTCAAATTACAGGAACTTTATTAAATCCTCGTATTCAGGGTAACTTTGGCTTTATTGATGGTGCAATTAATGCCCAAAATATTAATCAAGATATAATTGGTTTATTTACCTATAATCAGTATCGTTTTGATTTGCGGACAACCTCCTCCGAATCAATCCAACTCTATGCCAGCATTCCCTATCCTCCCTTACCGAGTAATGATCAATTAAAAATCCAAGCAAAATTAGGAACCGATGCACTCAAATTAATTGAAGCTATCAGTCAAAACGCCATCGAATGGGTTAAAGGTGAGGGAGAGGTAGTTCTTTCAGCGACGGGAAGATTAGATATAAAAGAAGGCTTAAAAATCAAAGATTTAGAAGCAAATGGTATAGTTACTCTCAATAATGCCGCTATCCGCAGTGTTGCTTTTCCAGAGATTTTAACCGTAAATGGCCGCATTGGGTTAACCCCTGAAAGCTTAACAGTAGAGGAATTACAAGGCTTGATCGCTGACAGACAAATTTCTGTGGTGGGAGTTTTACCTTTCTTTCAAGCCATCAAAAATAATCCTAATCCCTTAACAGTTAATATTCAAGAGGGAGATATAGCAATTAATGGTCTTTATCGGGGATTAATTGCTGGGAATGCCATGGTAACGGGAACAATTCAACAACCAATTATCGGGGGTAATGTGCGTCTTTCTCGGGGTAAAGTTTTTCTTCCTCGCACCCCAGAAATTAATCAAGAAACGGATAAACCAGTGAGTCGCTGGCTGCAGCCTCTCAACATTCCTCAGACGACCAATATTACTCCAGTTTTAAATAATTTCCAAGTGTCTTTAGCGGGATTATCCATCGAACAAGAACCTTTGTATCAATTTGATTTTAGTGGTGCTTTAACCTTGAACGGTTCGCTCACTTCACTGGAGAAATTACAAACCAATGGAGTGATTAATCTCGATCGGGGACGGGTTAGCTACATCGATACTCGTTTTCTTCTTAACCGACGCAATCAAAATGTTATTGTTTTTGATTCTAGTCGCGGGTTGGGACTTTTTAATCCCTTTGTTGATATTCAACTGCGAACAATTCTCAGCGAATTTTCTCAATCTCGCGATTTTGCTATCTCCCGTCCAGGGGGGGATTTTCCTAATAATGAAATTCCCGATGATAGTCTGAATCGCATTCAAAGGATCGATGTCACCCTCAGCGTTGAAGGGGAATTAAACCGCTTGCTACCAAATTTAGGCCGTAATATTAATGAAGTGTGCCAAATTCGTCCCGATAGTCCCCCTTTTCCCCTAGAGGAAAACTATACAAATGCAGAATTACAAAAAGCTGCTAATTGTTTACAAGCAGTGGCTTTTGCTAGAGGTGAAGATGAGGGATTGCTTAATACTCCCCTAGTTAAATTAACTAGCACTCCCCCCCGCAGCCAAGGGGAAATCGTTCGACTGTTGGGGGAACAATTGCTGTCGGTTTTTAATGGTTTACAGGGGAAAAATACAGAACAATTAATTCAGTTTGGAGTGGTTCAGTTGGCGATTCCCCTCTTAGCTCAAGGAGTCGTGTATGATGTGGAGAATGCGGTTAGTAATGCGATTGGAGCAACGGATTTTAATATTCTTCCCAATTTGGAAACCGTCTATCGAGTTAATTCCCAGTCTTTTATCCGCTTCTCCTACGATTACAATTTGAATGAGTTTACCGTCCGCTATCAAACTCAATTTTAAGGTAATATTGAGAGATATAGGAGAGTTCAGAAGTTAGGAGACAAGGGAAAATTAGGTTATACTTCATCTTACTTGATATTCTATGATTATTCGCGAGGCTAAAGAAACAGATTTACCAACAATTATCGAGATTTATAATGCTGCTGTTCCCACTCGCAAGGCAACCGCAGATTTAAAGCCTATTTCCCTCGAAAGTCGGCGAGAATGGTTTAAAAAGCACGATCCTGAACAGTATCCCATTTGGGTAATAGCGATCGAAGGTCGGGTAGTGGGTTGGCTGAGTTTACAGATGTTTTATGGTCGTGTCGCTTACCAAAAAACGGCAGAGGTTAGTTTATATATTTCCCCCGATTATCAAGGTCGTGGAATCGGTAAATTATTAGTAGAATATGCCTTGGAGCGCTGTCCCCAATTGGGTATATCTAATCTTATCTGTATTATTTTTGCCCACAATCAAGCCAGTATTTGTCTCTTTGAAAAATTCGGCTTTCAACGATGGGGTTATTTACCTCAAATTGCCGAACTAGACGATTTTCTGGCTGATGTGGTCATTTTAGGGAAAAAAGTCGCTTAAGTAGGCAATTCTTCCCATAGCTAGACTAAATTCTAGACTTAATTGAATAGGCTCTTCGTTACTCTTTATGCTAAATCAACATACAAGATGCCAAGACAACATACTTCTAACCCAAAAATCCCGAAAGTTTCTAAAGCCATAGCCTCTTCTTTTTATTAGTTTAAGTTTATTGTTGATTCCCTCGACCACCCCATTCGTTGTCCTTCGCTCGAAATAACTAATTATTTCTCCAAACCAGTTTCGGATTGTTTGACAACTCTTAGTAAAAACACTGGAG
>NZ_JADEVX010000251.1:0-4892 GCF_015207925.1 Microcystis sp. LEGE 00066
AAAGACATTGGGCGATTTTTGTCAATTGTTTTTTATCTAAAGCGAACTAATCAATTAAATCCCTTACCAGATAAAGATTTTGTTGATTTATGCCCCCCTATCGAACCATAACAAGTAACGAAGAGCCAACCCTAATTAATACCAATTATCTGTCGACCGGAAAATTGAGGCATCGGGGAACATAGTTGGATTACCACTAGCGTCGATTTTTTGCCGTAATTCTCGCAGTTGTTTATTCCCGATGAGAAAATCACTTTCTACTAATTGATAGGGCAGTACATTATTATCTAAAGCATACACTGCCGTGATGCCAGCAGCTACCCCAGAGGACCACTCGAAGGAATGGACACGATAGGCGGCCGCGGCAATATGACTGAGAGCGATACTTTTACCCGCTATCAGTAAATTATCGATTTTTTGGGGAATTATAGCCCTTAAAGGTATCTCAAAAGGATAAGCTTGGCCCTGTCCCTGTCTTTCTCCTGCTTTTTCTGTATTACCCGGTTTTTCGGGGGGATGTTCCGTCATGCAGGGATGAAAATCAATCGCATAGTGACCGATACCGACGGAATCGGGGTAAATAGTCGAGCGCTTGCGTTTAACGGCCTTGTCGGGGGATAATGTGCCATCAAGTACGGAAAATCCCTCTAATCCTGCCAAGGTGGCAATTAAGCGCCGATATTCTGCTGGCGAAAGATTTTGACGATAGAAATCGCTTTGAAAATTTTGTCGGGAAATATCGATTTCTGTGACGGTAAAACCAGCGGGGAAAGTCAGGGAAGGACGACCGATAATCCGTCTTGCTTCCCGAATATAGGGATATTTTGACAAACCGTGAGCAGTTCCCATGGGAGAATCAAAACCGGACAGATAACGGTTATTCAAATGGGGAACTTTTACCCCGTCTCCTAACTGGGAATCGGTGGTTCCTTCTACTAGCCAATAATAGTAGGAAATGGCGTGTTCTTCGCCCCTTGCGAGGGTTTCGGTGCGTAATCCTCCCATCCATCCCCCGGGAGATAACTGTCCTAACTCTTGCAACTGTTCACGGGTGTAGATAAAGTTATCCTTGGCAGTCCCCGGACGATAATCATTTCCCCAGGTCCAATTCTGCATGGAGATATCCCCCGGGACGGGTTCGGTAAAAGTAATTCCCCCAAAGGTTTTCTCTTTACCCAGTTGTGGACTCCAAATACGACGATAGGTGAAAACCAGGTCAAAATCGGCTAATCGCGGCAGTTCATAGCTAAAATAGGGGGCATAGCGTTCGTAATAAACGGGTTTCTCGTGGGTTTGGGGTTTTTCTGTTTCCTCCATGGCGAAGGTATAGGTAAAGCCTTGGGTACAGTAGGGGTCTCCAGTGACGCTAGAGGAAGAAGGTTCGAGATAACTGCGCTTATCGACACCTAAACGGTAGGGAATATCTGATAATCCGATTATTTCCCCGGTTTCGGTCGCTTCAATCACATACCAATCTGCTAATTGATTCGGTTGGGAGGATTTGGGGACAAAACGGAGGATTTTCTTATCAAAACGGGGAGAATTTTCGTAGCGATAGATATCCGCCATTTTTTGCGATAAAAACTCGGTATTTAGGGGAGGAGTACCTTTTGCGGGACTATGTTGAATAGCAATTACACTGGTAATCTGTTGACCGGTGCCGCGATTGGGTAAAGTTTCAATATTTAATTCCTTGACTACCGTGGAGGGAAACCATTTCAGGGTTCCTTTACCTTTTTTGGCAGCGTCTTCTAACTGTTGAAATAATAATTTATGTCCGTCAAAAGGGAAAAAACAAGACCCACTTACCCAACATTCCCCGGGGTTTTGTTTGCCGTAATGCTTTCTAATTCTTTCCCTAAATTCTAGATAACCTTTCGGGAAAAATAATTTTTCTCTTTGTGTGCGTCTTTCATCTAATGCGGAGGTTCCCTGAGAAGATATCTGTCCCCCCACCCAGTCGGTAATCTCGGTTAAACAGACGGTTTTTCCTAATAATAAAGCTTCGTAGGCTGCACCAGCACCGGCTAAACCACCACCCACCACCAGAATATCACAGCCGACGCTTTGATCTGGTTCTCGCGGGGGGGACGCTAGGGTAAGGGGAGTGAAAGCTTGTAGGAGAAATAATCCCAGAGAGAGGGATTTAAGAGGAGTAAAGTGATGATTGAAAATTTTAGGGGACATTATTGACAAATATCAATGTTATGGCTGAGAGTTTCTTCTTTCTTTGAAGAAGTAGCTAGAGCATCTGTTCCTGAAATCCTGATGTTTTTTTTGGGGGATATTGAGAACTTTGTAGCTTGATACTGGCTTTTAAGAGATTATACACCTCCAAGCTGACAATCGATCGCTTTTCTGGAAATGTCTTGACAAAATAGAGATAGCCTGATTCGGTGTCATTCCCTTTGTTATTCCCTGTAATCCTTCCTAGGTTAAATGCAAAACAAACCTGGGTAAGACATCTTCCCCAGATAAAGTAGCAGGTAAATTAATAATTTCCACATCGCTATTTAGTCGGTAGATTTCCACCTGCTGCTGTTGAGGATTAATCAACCAACCCAAACGTAAACCACTGGCTAAATATTCGCGCATCTTTTCGCGTAAAGAGGTTAAGGAATCGGTACGAGAACGTAATTCAATCACAAAATCGGGACATAAAGGTGGGAACTTTTCTCGCTCTTCTGCGCTCAAAGCTTCCCATCTCTCCCGTTTTATCCAAGCAACATCAGGAGAACGATATCCTCCATTTGGTAAACGAAAAATTGTCGAAGAACTAAACACCTCACCAAGTTGAGTTTGCTCGTTCCATACCCCAACTTTAACAATCAAATTAGCTTCTTGTTTACCAGTATTTCCACCCACGGGAGGCATAATTAATAATTCTCCTTTTTGATTACGTTCTAAATTCCATGTTTGATTAGCCTGACAGAGATGATAAAATTGTTCATCGGTCAGATTAACTGTCTCTAGATTTAACACTACAGTTTTCATAATCGCTTCTCCTTTTTGCTACTTTATATCATTGATTCATATCAACCTATTTACCTAATTGACTCTCTAAAAATTCTCGCCAATCGGGATTAGTAGTGTCTAGGGAAATTAGATAGGGTTGTTCCTTTTCATTAAAAGGTTCTGTTTTCTCAATTTGGGCATTTAACACCTCGATAGTAGCGTCAGAAATATCGCCTTTTCTAGCGGCAATCCGTTGTTTTAAAACTTCTATAGGTGCGTGACAATGGACGATATGAAAAGGAATCTTTAAATTTTGGGCATAGGTTAATAAGGGTTCTCGCCAAGCATATTTATCGTAGCGTGCATCGAGAATAACTGGATAACCTAAAGTTATTAAAATTCGGGCTAATTCCGCTAGTCTAGCGAAGGTTTTTTGACTCATTTCGAGACTATATATATCTAGACTTCCTGTTTGATTTAAGTCAATTCCAGCCAAATGTTTGCGAACTGCATCGGAACGAATCTGAATAGCATTAAGATTTTTAGCAATTACTTTCCCTATGGTACTCTTACCCGATGCAGAAAATCCCGACATCAGAATTAATCTCGGTTTCTGCGGTTGTGTGTACTGCCAAGCTAATTGATAATAATCCTGTGCATCTGCTTTAATTTTCTCAGAAAAAGTGTCACCATCAAGCAGAAAACTATTGACTTTTGCCCTCACATACGCTTGTCTAGTCAGGTAGAGAGGCAAGACTTTTAAACCCTCCCAGTCAGCGGTTTGTTCTAAATAAGTATTGACAAATAAATTAGCGAAATCTTCTCTCCCCCTAGCGGTTAAATCCATGGCTGTAAAAGCAAGATCATACATGACATCAACGAAGCGAAAAGATTCATTAAATTCTATGCGATCAAATAATTGTATTTCTCCCTGCCACTGACAGATATTATTTAAATGTAGGTCTCCATGACATTCGCGAATCATCCCTTTTATTTGTCTTTCCTCTAACCAATCTCGGTGTTCTGCGAAAAATTTATCTGTATAAGCTTTTGTTTCATCGTATTGTTTTTGGGTTTGGACAAAATTAATATATTTCTCGGTTTGTTGGTAGTTTTCATCAAAAGCTTGTTTAACAATTTCCAAATTGCCAAACTGAGTAATATAGGAATTACTCACAGCTTGCCGATGAAATTGTGCCACTTTTTCAGCCAAAGACTCGATCGCTTTTTCCGTTAGTTCTCCCCGTTCAAAAATTTTACTGAGTAAACATTCTTGGGGAAACTGATTCATTTTTAAAATATATTCTATCACTTTTCCTTCTCCATTTAAACTTATGCTACCCTGTTCTTCATTAATTGACAAAACTTCCAGATAGATATTGGCGGCAACTTTTTTATTTAACTCTAGTTCCTGTTCTAGATAATATTTTCTCTTTTCTAAAGTGGAGAAATTCAAAAAATCATAATTAACTGGTTTCTTGACTTTATAGGCATAATCTCCTGTCAAGAAGATAATTGAAGCATGGGTTTGGATAATTTCAACGGGAATTTTGACAGAATGAGGATAAAAGTCGGGATTTTTTAATTCTTCGATTAATCGGTTGCTATCCATAGGGAGAACTCCTCGGTGGTACATCTCATTTTTGTAAATTTACTAAGTTGAGATTTTTGGCTCTTCGTTACTCTTTATGCTAAATCAACAGACAAGATGCCAAGATAACATACTTCTAACCCAAAAATTCCGAAAGTTTCTAAAGCCATAGCCTCTCCGTTTTATTAGTTTAAGTTTATTGTTGATTCCCTCGACCATCCCATTCGTTGTCCTTCGCTCGAAATAACTAATTATTTCTCCAAACCAGTTTCGGATTGTTTGACAACTCTTAGTAAAAACACTGGAGGATTTTGCCAACCATTCCGAGATGGATAGCATTCCCTCT
>NZ_JADEVX010000252.1:0-4854 GCF_015207925.1 Microcystis sp. LEGE 00066
AAAATGAGCTCTACACCGTCTCATTCGTCGGCCGCGTCAGATGTGTGTAAGAGACAGATCCTAGGCAACCGGCTACCGAACCAGCCACCCCCAGGATACCTGGATTGATTCCCGCCACCGATCCCGACCAAAAACGGGCAGAAATTAATCGCGGTCGCAGGGATCCCTTTGCCCCCTTTCCCGTACAACCAAATATTACAATCACAGTGGCGGAAGAACCCCCGGCTGGGACTCCGGTGGCCACCGCACCCGCACCAATGGGCAATCCTCCCACCCCCAGACCACCGATAGTGAAAGGGCCGCCACCACCACCGCAACCGACGGAAGCGGAAGAAGTGCAAGTATCGGGCATTCTCCGGTTGCCTACCACTCCTATGGCGATCGTGAAAGCCCCCGGAGAAGCCACGGAACGTCGAGTTATCCCCGGTTCTACCCTCTCTAATGGTTTAATTTTAGTTAAAGCGATCAATACTAATCCCGATAACCCCTCTATTGTCTTAGAACAATACGGTCAAACTATTACCCGTCGCCTAGGGGATGGTGTCCCCGAACCCGCCACCGCACCGCAGGCCTCGATCAGTTATAATATTCCCGAATCAGGAGAATAAAACCCGTGCGATCGATTGCTATTCAACAAAAACAAACTATTATTTATCCGCGAATGCCCTTGGCTATCTATCGAGAATTAGCCAGCCATTTACAACAGGTTCAAGGTGTGGAAACCCATCTCACCCCCCAGCAGTTCCAACAATTCGATTATCACCAAAGTCAGATCAGTAGTCTAGAAATTAACTATACCGAGACTTTTCAGGAAAGCGATCGCCCTCTGGTCACGGCAATTCTCGGTTATTATGCCCAACGTCACGGCTCCTATCAACTTTCCTAAGCTTTCTCTCCTCACCTTTTCCCCGATTACCGACTTTCTTCTTAAAAACTAAAGGTATTTTATAGGATTTATCTTAATGCTGGGGATGATGCCAGATATCGTCATACTTCATCTAAACTTAAGTAGGGTTTGCGGCAAAAAGTACGGGCGAAGCATTCGGATAGAAAATCTACGGTTTCACCGATAGGTTATTGCCCGAATGCTTCGCCCCTACAGGACGTAGGGTTCATTCATGAATCAACCCTACCTTTTATAAAAATTAAAATCTTTCTGATTTTAAGCCACCGACGACCAGAGGTAGTCACTGATAACTGCTCACTGATAACTGATAACTGATAACTGAAATGACCCTACCCAATTCCCTAGAAGAAACGATCCTGCAAGCGAAAGCCGCCACCCAACTGGCTCTAGAATCGGGAGCTAGACGCATACAAGTGGAATTAGTTATCCCAGAAATTGCTCTACAAGCGCAAGCTTTAGCCCTTGATTTTACCTCTATTTTTGACAGTTATGGTTCTGGTTTAAGGGTAATTTTTCCCGATACTGGAGCCGCCATGTTAGCTCGACGGGATTGGGGAGAAACAGTTTTTCAACTGGGAGATTTAGGTAGTCGTTTTATTCCCGTCGAAAACAAAATTAAGCCCGAAGATGAAGCTTTTTTAGTTGTTTGTCCCTCCTCGGTGGAGATTAATTCCGTAGAAAAACTCTGTTACCTTGCCGAAGATCGCCCGGTAGTTCTTCTGATTCCTCAATTAGAAGATGTATCGGTGGTGGGTATCGGTTACGCAGCTCGACAATTGCGAGAAAGATTTTTAAGTATCCTAGAAAGTTGTTATTATTTTCGTCCCTTGGAATCAGCGATCGTTTATCGCTCCTATCCTTCTTTGTGGCAAGTTTGGCTCGAAAAAGAAGACGGTTACGAGTTAATTTCCGAACAATCCACTAAACCCATGGGCGAAGCTTTAGAAAATCTGATTCTGAAAGCTTCTAGTAATAATCATGAGGATAGTTCTAATCCTGCTAATAAAGCCAAGAAGTCGGGTTTATTTGCCACGATGGGACGCTTCTTAAAAGCATTGCAACAGTGACATACTCCCCCCGTCACAGCGTAGCTTAACGGTGGATTCTTTCCCCATTGCTGTTAGAAATTCTTGGCTTCGACAGATTGACCTCGATTGCAACTTTTATCCTTCTATTTTAACCGATCATTTGGCAATGCTATAATTAAGATTAGTCGGTAGTTTCCCTAGAGGTAAACTTTTATGATCGTCAATAAGCGAGAACTCAAGCAAACCTTAAATCGGGTGTACTTGAAAATCAAGCCTGATACTGAAACAATTCAGGTTTTTCAAGCTAATTTGACGCGCTTATTGGAGCAATGTGACAGCAAAAAGTCGGAAGAGTTTAATAAAAATTTACTGATAGATTTTTTAAAAAATACCTATTATACCGATCGCTATTTTATCAATACAAAAGAGCGCATTGATCTAGTGATTCATAATAACCAGGATGTTAAAAGTCCAGTGGGGGTCATTTTTGAGACGAAGAAACCTACTCGGACAATAAATGCAGAAATGCCAAGACTGGATAATCTCAATACTAAGGCTTTTCAGCAGTTAATTTTATATTTTCTCCGCGAAAGGGTGACGGATAAAAATCTTGAGATTAAACACTTGATCGTGACAAACATTTATGAGTGGTTTATTTTCGATGGCAAGATTTTTGAGGATTTGTTTTTTGCTAATAAGGCTCTAGTTAACCAGTTTTGCGATTTTTAAGAAGGGAGACTGAGTAGTACAAAAACGGATTTTTTCTATCAACAAATTGCCGAACCAGCGATCACTAAAGTTATTGAGCAAATTAAGTTTACTCATTTTGATCTGCAAGAACTGGAAAATTTAGATTTGCTTGATATTTACAAGATTCTTTCGCCAGAACATTTACTTAAGTTACCTTTTGTTAATGACAGTAATACTTTAAATAAGCCTTTTTATAATGAGCTTTTGTATATTATTGGTTTGACGGAAATTAAGGATAAAGGGAAGAAGTTAATCGGACGAATGAAAGAATGCGATCGCTGTGATGGTTCCCTGATTGAAAATGCGATTAGTCGGTTGGATAGTCTAGATAAAATTGCACAATTAAAAAATCCTGAAGAGTTTGGAACTACGGATGAGGAACGGCTTTATAATATGGCGTTGCGGTTATCAATTAATTGGATTAATCGGGTTTTGTTTCTCAAATTATTGGAAGCGCAGTTAATTAGACCTCTTGCATAAATCCGAAAACAAACGATAGAAACAATAATGGGAGGGACTTTCAGTTAATTATTTATTAGTAGTTGATAATCTTCAAAAATGTTGCTGTACAAGGATCGACTTAAGACTTTTGCAAGAGGTCTATTAAATATCATCAAGGCGATCAAGATTTTGCTTTTCTCAATTTGGCGAAAGTTCCCAGTTATAGTGATCTCGATAGTTTGTTTTTTGATGTGTTAGCCAAGGAGAAAAATAAGCGCGAGGCTAAGGTTAAAACGATTTTTGCTCATGTACCTTATTTAAATAGTTCGCTATTTGAACCAACGTAGACAGAACAGCAAACGATTTTTATTGGCAATTTGCGGGAGCGAACTTTACCCATTTTTGCAGGTACGGTGCTAAAAGATAATCAGGGTAATAAGCGAGTAGGTGAGTTAAATGCGTTGGCTTATTTGTTTGAGTTTTTGGATGCTTATAAGTTTGATCGAGATGAGTTAGAAAATCCTCAAGAAGATAGCGAAAAGTTAATTAATGCTTCGGTGTTGGGGTTAATTTTTGAAAAGATTAATGGTTATAAGGATGGTTCTTTTTATACGCCGAGTTTGATTACCATGTATATGTGTCGGGAAACGATACGAAGAGCGATCGTGCAGAAGTTTAATGAAGTAAAAGGCTGGAATTGTCAAACTTTAGATGATTTATATGAACGAATTGAGGATAAAAAAGAGGCGAATACTATTATTAATAGCCTGAAGATTTGCGATCCGGCGGTGGGTTCGGGACATTTTTTAGTTTCGGCTTTGAATGAGATAATTGCGATTAAGAGTGAGTTACGGGTTTTATTAGATAGTTCGGGTAAGTCCTTAAAAGATTATCGGGTAGAGGTGCGAAATGATAAGTTATTGGTTTACGATGATGAGGGTAGTTTATTTGCTTATCATCCGAATAATAAAGAAAAGCACTGGGTACAGCAAGCCTTATTTCATGAGAAGCAAACGATTATTGAAGGGTGTTTATTTGGGGTGGATATTAATCCTAATTCCGTGACGATTTGTCAGTTGCGGTTATGGATTGAGCTTTTAAAGAATGCTTATTATCGCGAGGATGGCAATTTAGAAACTTTGCCAAATATTGATATTAATATCAAGTGTGGTAATTCTTTGATTAGTCGCTTTGCTTTGGATGTGGATGTTAAACAGGTTTTACAGAAGCAGAAGTTTAGTATTGAGGAATATCGCAATGCGGTACAGACTTATCGCAATGCGGAAAATAAGGAACAAAAGAGGGAGATGGAAACGCTGATTGCTAAGATTAAGGCTGGGTTTAGTGCTAATTTATTAATTAGTGATCCTAAGAAGGTGAAGTTATACCAAATTTCTAAATCCATGACAGACATCCACGCTCGAATGCTTGCCAAGCCTGCATTCGTTGTGACGCGAATAAAGAAAAATGGTATTACGTCAATTACAAGGGGAACTTTATAATCTGGAAAATCAGGGTTTATTGTTTGAGGAGACTAAGACAGAGCAAAAAGCGCGGGAGAAAAAAGTAACTAAGTTAAATAATGAGGTATCCGCTCAATAGTAAGCGTTCAGGGGGGGATTGTCAAGCAGCCAGTGGCATTGATTCTGTGGGAGGACTCTCCTGGGGCAGCAGAGAAGGAGAAGTACTGCCTTTCCTAGAGGCGCGAATCGCTTCAGTCATAAATTC
>NZ_JADEVX010000034.1:0-31329 GCF_015207925.1 Microcystis sp. LEGE 00066
TGATATCAGCCAGACTTGGAAACTATCTCATCAAATTAGTCCCCCCATAGAACCTCCTTGAGCCATCTTGCACACTTTTCTCTTTTTGTCAAATTTTATGTTAAGAAAGATGTGACTAATGGATAGCCCCCTTATCAAGGTAGGGTTAATTCATAGTAGGGGACTTGCGCTTTGATAATGTACCTTTTGGGCGAACGCAGTTCGCCCCTACATTGTGGACAAAATCCGTTACTGTAGGGGCGCAAAGCTTGCGCCCTCCGATCGATTGGGATATTATTCTCACGCAAGTCCCTAGGGTTGATTCATAGTAGGGTTGATTCATGAATCAACCCTACTTATCAAGGGGGGTGTCTGACAACTTTTAACACCTACCTACTTAACCAAAGGGATTAACGATCATCAATTGATTCTCGATTCGCTGACCATCGTGTAAATCTTCACTGTAGAGAATTTGACAGCCCGCTTCCAGAGCGCTGGCCAGTATTAAACTATCAAAAAAAACTTTATCGGGCATTAGCCTCGTCCCGATCGAATCTAAATCCCCGTGTATTTAAAGAAATCGCCTCGAACATGGTTTTTTCAGTTTTCTGGTTCGGATCGGGGACGATTTCCGAGTCATCCAAAACAATCACCCGTATCATCTTACCTTCCCATCGAGAAGAATATCGGGGGGGAACGCTCACTTGACCGTCATGAATAACCGTCCTAAATTCGATCGCTTCCATACATAGCTCCAATTAAACCCTATCTCTACTTTAGCTCTGGAGTTAAGCGAGCGATTAAATCCTATCAGAGGAACTGGGACAACGGGAACACCGAAACGGAGACTATAACTATTTCAATGCTAGTTATTTTGTTTGTCTTTGGCCAATGACAAGAGCGATCGGCGGCTAGAGTATTTCTTTGATGATACTATAACCCCCCGCACCCCAGAAAAGCGCACCACTTCGCGCATCTCTGGGAGATCGCCCTCAATCCCCAATCGAGTAATCAATAGCTAGATAAAGCATAATAAATATAAATAGAAACAACCTTGACAAAATCGGGGGGGGGGTAAGATTTGGGCAGATTTTAAACAAATTCAAGTCAGAATTATGTCCCTGAAAAAATACTTCAACAAACCCCTAACCGTCGCCCTCGCCACGGTAGCCACCGCCACCCTCGCCCAATCCGCCAGCGCCGCAACTTTTAACTTTTCCTTCAGTAACGTAACCGGTCCGGTCTCCGGAACCGTACAGGGGACGCTCACCCTACCAGACGGGGACGGGACAAATGCCGCCACTTCGCTGATTGTTAATTCCGCTCCCGCCGCTCTAGGCTACACACTCCCCTTTAATGTTCCGATGAATTCTGTATTCGGTAATAGTTTTACGGTCAGTGGCGGGGTGATTACCGCGAGTTCATTTTTGGCTTCGGGTGCTTTCGGAGGTTTTTCTCTAAATTTCAGCACCAACGGGAGTCTATTCACTATTGCGTCCTCGTTCCTCCCATTCAGCGGTGTCGTCGATCGCAATAGTACAACCCTAACCTACTCTCCCGCCGCTCCTACCACCGTTCCCGAACCGGCGACGGTTCTCGGTTTACTCTCCGTTGCCGGGGTCGGTCTTTTGTGCAAAGGACGGAAACTGGAAGGGTAATTTTGACCGACTAAAAATTAAATTGATTGGGAACGGGTTGTGCGATTGTGGCAGCCCGTTTTAGTCTTTGATCAGGATCGGAAGATCGATCGCACGATTAACCAAAGGGAGTAAATTAGATGGTAGATAAAATCACTGCCAAAGAGATATTGGAACGTTTACGAACCCTGAAACCCGAACTGGAGGAACGATACACGATCGATCGAATCGGCATTTTCGGCTCGGTAGCCAGAGAGGAAACCCGACCGACGAGCGATATAGATATAGTGGTATATATGCCCCCCGATCTGCTTAAAAGAGTCAGACTGAAAGCCGAACTAGAGAACCTATTCGGACGGGAAGTGGACGTGATCCGCTATCGGGATTCCCTGAATCCTTACCTTAAGGCACGGATCGATCGAGAGGCTATCTATGTCTGATCGTCGCTTCTATTCGAGTTATCGAATTTTCCTAATCAAACCGCTCTGATCGGTCTTTGTGCGGCCTGTTTTTGCTAGGTTAAAATCGTCCCCTGTGTTATTCTTCAATTTATGCCTTTACCGTCCGAATTAACTGCGCTCGTAGAAAGGATCGATAGAGAACTAGATCGCCTAGAAAGTGACGGGAGAGAAGCGATCAAAATCGGTACATATCTGTTAAATCGTTTTCCCGACAATTTTACATTAATTCAATTGATGGCTTTTGTGAATACTAGCTTATTTTACGCTGATCGCGCAAGGAATCAAATCCGCGAGCGTGTGGAAAGTGTTGATCGATCAGAACCGACCCCAGCAAATTTACAGGAGGCCGGGGAAGATATCTCGATCGAGTTAGGACGTATTTTAGAGACTAAAATAAGGGTGACGCAGGTTAAAAATCGCTTGGAGAGCTTACGGTGATGGACGAAAAAGAAACAGGACTAAATGAACGGGAACTAGAGGAAATTCTGGAAATGGCGCGGGATGCGGCGGAAAAAGCCCGATCGATGTGTGAGGTAATTACGGAAAATTCAAAAAAATGGCGGGAGAGAGCAGAAAGAATCAATCGAACGGGATCGAGATAGCGATCGAGTATTTCTTCGATTATAGGAGCGATCGAACTTGTATCGGAAAAGCGATCTCGATCAGGGGGTAAAGCAGCGAGAGGAACCCTTGTGACATCGAAACATTTCCTTAAGATATAAGACCGAAGGTCCAGTCTGGATACAGAATTGATATACCTAGAATCGCTACTCTGGCTCACCCTCTAGGCCATTCCCTTCCAGACTGCTAGGCTATCAGACAAAATGAATAACAATCAAACTCCACGGAAACAAGGACTATACGATCCCCAATTTGAACATGATGCTTGTGGTGTCGGTTTTATCGTTCATAAAACGGGTAAAAAGTCCCACGATATTGTTGAACAGGCCTTGACAATTCTACTAAACCTCGATCACCGTGGCGCGTGCGGTGCGGAAAAAAATACCGGAGATGGGGCGGGTATTTTGTGCCAAATCCCTGACCTATTTTTCCGGAAAGTGACCAGCAATCTAGGTTTTACCTTACCAGCAGCGGGACAATACGGGGTAGGAATGCTCTACACTGCCCCTGATGCCGAAATTCGCGGGAAAAGTCGCCAGGAATTCGAGAAAATCGCCGCCGAAGAGGGGTTAAAAGTTCTCGGTTGGCGTGATGTTCCCACGGATAACTCTAGTTTAGGCAATTCGGCCAGATCTACCGAACCTTTTATCGAACAGGTTTTCATCGAACGCGATGCCAATTTAAGTGATGATCTGGCCTTTGAACGCAAATTATACGTTATTCGCAAGCGTTCCCATCTCAATCGTCAATCTTTTAATCGTTACTGGTATCCTTGCAGTATTTCTAGTCGTACCATTGTCTATAAAGGGCAATTAATGCCGGTACAGGTGGGTGACTATTTCCCCGATTTACACGACCCCGACTTTCAAAGCGCTTTAGGATTAGTCCATTCCCGTTTTAGTACCAATACCTTCCCCAGTTGGGAACGCGCCCACCCTTACCGTTATATTGCCCACAATGGCGAAATTAATACCCTGCGAGGTAATATTAACTGGATGCACGCCCGTCAGTCGATGTTTGCCTCACCCTTGTTCGGGGAAGACATCAAAAAAATCCAGCCGGTTATTAATATCGAGGGTAGTGACTCCTTAATTTTTGATAATGCCCTAGAATTAATGGTTTTATCGGGGCGTTCTCTCCCTCACGCTGTCATGATGATGATTCCTGAACCCTGGGCAGCCCACGAATCGATGAGTGATGAGAAAAAAGCCTTTTATGAATACCATTCCTGTTTGATGGAACCCTGGGATGGTCCGGCCTCGATCGCTTTTACCGATGGTACGATGATGGGAGCAGTGTTAGACCGCAATGGTTTACGTCCTTCCCGTTACTACGTCACCAAGGATGACCTAGTAATTATGGCATCGGAAGCGGGTGTTTTACCCATTGAACCGGAACGCGTCGCTTTCAAAGGTCGTCTGCAACCCGGACGGATGTTCCTTGTGGATATGAAAGAAGGTCGTATCGTGGCCGATGAGGAGATAAAAGAAGCTATTGCCAAAGCTCATCCCTATCGCCAGTGGTTAACCGAAAATTTAGTCAATTTAGACGATTTACCGGCGGTGGAAACTGCCCCAACTGAAACTCCTGTTTCCCTAATTCAACAGCAAACCGCTTTCGGTTACACTTTTGAGGAATTACGTCTTTTATTAGCCCCCATGGGCCGGGATGGAGTGGAAGCAGTGGGTTCCATGGGTTCCGATACACCCCTAGCCGTCTTGTCCGATCGGCCAAAACTGCTTTATGATTACTTTCAGCAGTTATTCGCCCAAGTCACTAACCCCCCGATTGACTCGATTCGCGAAGAAATTATCACCTCTCCTATCACCACTATCGGTGCGGAGAGAAATCTCTTGGATCCGCAGCCAGAAAGCTGTCACCTGATTAAACTTAACTCTCCCATCCTCACCAACGCCCAATTAGCGCGTTTACAGGGCAATAGCGAATTTAAAACCGTGACTATTCCCATTCTCTTCGATCCCACTTCGGGAGTCGAGGGAATGCGTAGCACAATTGAGGCAATTTGTCAAGAGGTGGACGAGGCAATTTTAGCGGGCGCGAGTATTATTATTTTAAGCGATCGAGGTATCGATAAAAATCACGCCCCGATTCCCTCACTGCTGGCGGTTGCTGGTTTACACCATCATCTCATCCGGCAGGGAACCCGCACCAGAGTCGGTCTTGTCCTGGAATCCGGCGAACCCCGGGAAGTGCATCACTACGCCCTTCTCCTCGGTTATGGTTGCGGTGCGATTAATCCCTATCTAGCCTTTGCCACCCTCGGCAGTATGATCGAGGAAGGATTATTGGTAGGAGTTGACCACCAGACCGCCTGTAAAAACTACATAAAAGCCGCCACCAAGGGCGTAATTAAAGTGGCCTCTAAAATTGGCATTTCTACCCTGCAAAGCTACCGTGGGGCGCAAATATTCGAGGCTATCGGCTTAAATCGATCGGTAGTTGATCGCTATTTTACTTGGACAGCTTCCCGCATTGAAGGGGCCGATTTAGAAATTATTGCCAAAGAATCCCTACTCAGACACGGCCACGCTTTCCCCGACCGGGATGTTAATGTGCATACCCTCGATATTGGCGGTGAATATCAATGGCGTAAGGACGGGGAAGCCCATCTTTTTAGCCCAGAAACCATTCATACCCTGCAACAAGCGGTAAAATTGGGCAAATACGATCTCTTTAAGAAATATTCCCAACTGGTCAACCAACAGAATCAAAAATTCTTCACCCTGCGGGGACTATTAACCTTTAAAAACCGGGAAAGTATCCCCATCGAAGAAGTGGAACCGATTGAAGCGATTATGAAACGCTTTAAAACCGGGGCAATGAGTTACGGTTCCATTTCCAAAGAGGCCCACGAATCCCTCGCTATTGCCATGAATCGTATCGGTGGCAAGTCGAACACCGGGGAAGGGGGCGAAGATTCCGAGCGCTACACTTGGACAAATGAACGGGGAGACTCGAAAAATAGTGCCATTAAACAGGTGGCTTCCGGCCGTTTTGGTGTCACCAGTCTTTACCTCTCCCAAGCGCGAGAATTGCAGATAAAAATGGCCCAGGGGGCAAAACCTGGCGAAGGCGGTCAATTACCGGGTAAAAAAGTCTATCCTTGGATTGCCAAAGTCCGTCACTCCACCCCCGGAGTCGGTTTAATTTCTCCCCCACCCCACCACGATATCTACTCCATTGAAGACCTCGCGGAGTTGATTCATGACCTAAAAAATGCCAATCGCGCGGCCAGAGTGAGCGTAAAACTGGTTTCTGAGGTGGGAGTTGGCACAATCGCCGCCGGAGTCGCTAAAGCTCACGCCGACGTGGTTTTAATCTCTGGTTTCGATGGTGGGACCGGTGCCTCACCCCAAACCTCGATTAAACACGCGGGTTTACCCTGGGAGTTGGGACTAGCAGAAACCCATCAAACATTGGTGTTAAATAATCTTCGCAGTCGCATCGCGGTGGAAACCGATGGCCAGATGAAAACCGGGCGCGATGTGGTGGTGGCGACGCTATTGGGGGCTGAAGAATTCGGTTTTTCGACTGCGCCACTGGTGACGTTGGGCTGTATTATGATGCGGGTTTGTCATCTTAATACCTGTCCGGCGGGGGTAGCGACTCAGGATCCGTTATTACGGCAGAATTTCATCGGAGATCCCGAATATACGGTGAATTTCATGAAATTTATCGCCCAGGAAGTGCGGGAAATTATGGCCGAATTGGGATTCCGCAGTTTAAATGAAATGGTGGGGCGAACTGATGTATTAGAGCCAAAACAGGCGGTAGAACATTGGAAAGCGAAAGGAATTGACCTAACTCCAATTCTCTATCAACCGGAGGTGGATCCAGAGGTAGGGCGTTATTGTCAGATTCCCCAGGACCACGGTTTAGATAAGTGCTTGGATATAACCGTTTTACTGGATTTATGCAAGGATGCCATTGAAAAAGGCGAAAAAGTCAAGGCGACACTACCGATTAAAAATATTAACCGGGTGGTGGGGACGATTTTAGGCAACGAAATCACTAAACGTCACTGGGAGGGTTTACCGGAAGATACCGTACATCTCCATTTTCAGGGCAGCGCGGGGCAGAGTTTCGGTGCTTTTGTTCCCAAAGGGGTGACACTGGAGTTAGAGGGGGATGCCAATGATTATGTGGGCAAGGGTTTAAGCGGCGGCAAAATCATCGTTTATCCGCCCAAAGGTTCCACTTTTGTGGCCGAGGAGAATATTATCATCGGTAATGTGGCTTTATACGGCGCGACCAGTGGTGAGGTGTATATTTCTGGGGTTGCTGGGGAACGTTTTGGGGTGCGTAACTCTGGGGTGACTACGGTGGTTGAGTCCGTTGGCGACCATGCTTGCGAGTATATGACGGGGGGTAAAGTCGTTGTTTTAGGGCCCACCGGTCGCAATTTCGCCGCCGGGATGAGTGGTGGTGTCGCCTACGTCCTCGATGAGTCGGGGGATTTCGCCACTCGTTGCAATACCCAAATGGTGGCTTTAGAGGCACTAGAAGGGGAAGAAATCGACGATTTACGCGAGTTAATTCAACGCCATGCTGATTACACCCAAAGTCAAAAAGCAGCCCTGGTTTTAGCAAATTGGTCGGAAATGTTGCCCAAGTTTGTTAAAGTAATGCCCAAGGATTATAAGCGGATGTTGCAGTGTATTAAAGAGGCGTTAGATTCCGGTTTAACCGGCGATTCTGCTCTCGATGCGGCTTTTGAAGCCAACGCCCGCGATGTGGCAAGGATTGGCGGTAGTTAGAGTTTCATGGGGGCTGAATAAGCCCCCTATTGTATAGATACGGCAAAATATGGTCAAAAATCAACTTCCTAATATAAATTCTTTGCAAGCTCTAAATCGTTTAGAACTTCAGATTCAAAGTTCTTTTAAAAAAATTAAGCTAGGAGATGCCTTATATTCTTTACACAGTTTAAAAAATCAACATTCACAGCTTAACGCAACTACGCCAGAACTTTTACCTTTTTTAAATGCTGGCGCGGCTTTGTTTGCTATCAGATTTTGCACTCCTAGTAAAGTAGAAACAAAAATTAAATATCACGATCTTAGATGTTTGGTAAATTTAACTTTAAAATATTTACAGGCAGATCCGATAATTTTTGATGAAGAACTTAAAAATGAATTTATTAATTCTAACCCTGTTTTTTTAATGCTCCGTTTAGTTAGTCATCAGTTCCCATTTCGACCGAATATTTTTGGTCAATTTGCACGTCCAGTTATTCTATTCGACGAGATACCCAGACAATTAAATGACTTATCTAATATTCCTAAATTTGATTTTGCAAAAAAATTTCAGGAAATTAGCGATGTTTCTTTGAGCGACTTTATTAATACTGGTTTTTGTATATATATTTTTTCTTCTAGTCATTTTAGTATTAGTAGAAACTGTTTTAAAGTTGCCCGTAAAAAAGGTTTAAGTCTTCCAGACGATTATTCTATCAATAAAATTTTATTACAACTTTCGGCGGATAAATCAAAGTTTGTAAATCTATATGAAGAAAGAAAAAATGAAGATGATAGGTTCAAAGCCTATAATTTCAATCCACTGGTACAGTATCCACTTATTAAACCTTGTCAGAATAAACAATTTTCAATATTAGAAAAAGACTTTATTCATGCACCAGTTCCTGACTTAATAGCTTCGAGAATTTCATCAGGAATTTTTTATCAAATGTTTAATTACTATAAACAAGAATTTTCATCTTATTTTGGTTATGTTTTTGAAAGATATGTTGGAAGTATTCTCGAAAAGTGTATATTTTCAGAAACATTATTTTCGGAGGAAACAATTCGTACTTTCTATCCAATCAATAAAGGTAAATCTCCTGATTGGATACTGCAAGACGGTTCAACTTTAATCCTTTTTGAATGCAAAGCAACACGCTTTTCTAGAGCGGCACAAGCTATCGCTAGTGAAGATCACATTAATTCTAGTCTGGTACAAGTAACGAAAGGATTAAAACAACTAGCAAGCTTTATTTCAGAGTGTCAGAAAAAAACGGTCGAGCTTAGTTGTTTTCACAATTGTAATACTTTTATACCTGTTATTGTTTCTTTGGAACCTTTATATCTTATCAATAGCCATTTGTTTCGAGAACATTTAGATAGTTTATTAATCCAAGAGGGAGTCAATAAGTTTGACTGGAGAATATTGTCTATAGATGAACTAGAGTTGCTACAGGTACATCTTTCTACAGATTATAAATTAATACAAATGCTTGATGATTTATTAAATGAAACCTGTAATAATCTTTTGATAAGATTAAGCACTCAAACTGGAAAAAAATTTCAAGATTCCTTTTTATATCCCAAACAGGAAGAAATATTTCAAAGGCTAGGTGTATGGAACAGATTAAAACAATATTTAGCATTAAATCCAGATAATGATTAATCTACGAACACTATAAGTTTATGAAGGCATAAAAACAGTAACAGGCTTATGATTTAGTTGATAAGAAAAATATCAGCTTGATTTTATCACAAGATATTCCCGAAGAATGATTATCCGCAGGAGACGTGGGAACATTGGTAGAAAAACATCAAATCGAGGGATTAGAAACGGGGTATAGTGTCGGATTTTTCGATAGGTTGGGAAAAACGATTACTGTTGTCACCATGGCCGAAAATTCCCTCTGGTTCCCCGACCCGCTAAGGACTCGTGTTAAACTGATTAATCATGCTGGTGTCTAGAAGCGACCTATGCCGAACTTAACCTTAAGCAACGAACAAGTAATCGAATTAGTCAAACAACTTCCCGAAGCACAGCAAGGATGAGCCTTAATAATATGAGCAAAATTTCGATCGAAGTCAGTCCCGAAGCGGCAGAAGTCTATCAATCCGCATCCCCAGAGGAACAAGAACGCGTCCGGGTTCTTGTCGATTTGCTAATTAGAAAGCCAGTTAACAGCGATATCGATTTCTTGAGAAAACTAATGGACGAAATTAGTGATGAGGCGGAAGCTAGAGGATTAACACCCGAAATCCTAGAATCTTTATTAAATGAGCCTTGAATACTATTTCGTTTTCGATACAAATGTTTTAGTAAGTGCGCTTCTCTCTAAAAACGGTAAAGCTCGTCAGGCATTAGACAAAGCCCAAAATATCGGCAAGCTTTTAATGTCCGAATCTACTTTGTTAGAATTGATCACTGTTTTCAATCGTCCCAAATTCGATAGATATGCCTCCTCAGCAAAAAGGCGGCTATTTATAACGGCGATAGAAAGAACCGCGGAAATTGTCGTGATTCGAGAGAAAATCAAGGTTTGCAGAGATGAGAAAGATAATCAGTATTTAGAACTAGCGATCGATGGTCAAGCTACCTGTATTGTAAGCGGCGATTCTGATCTATTAGTTTTAAATCCATTTCGAGAAATCCCAATTTTAACGATTCAAGAATTTCTAGATCATGACTTTTCCCGTTAGCGATCAGTCCCCCCACCCACGAGCCAGCTAAAGACTCATGTTAAAATCGTTAATCATGCTGGTGTCTAGAAGCGACCTATGCCGAACTTAACCTTAAGCAACGAACAAGTAATCGAATTAGTCAAACAACTCCCCGAAGACCAGAAACAGGAAGTTTATAAAATTCTCATCCTCAGTCAGTCGGACCGATGGGAATCCTTGTCTAACTACGCCATTGACAAAGCTCGAATCGTAGCCAAAGAACGCGGCTATGATTGGGATACCATGACGGAAGAAGAAAAAGAAGAATTTATCGATGAAATCGTTCACGAACCATCATAATATCCACCGAATTTACAGAGTGTATTTTACCATGAATATTACCTTAAATCCCGAATTAGAACAATTAATTAACTCTCAATTAGCGACAGGAAACTATAACAGCGTTGAAGATTTATTAAAAGACGCTTTGTTAAATTTAGCGGACAAACAAAACCGTCAGACTTTAAGCCAAAAAGTTAAAAAACTCTTTGATAAAACTCAATCCTTACCCAGCGTTCAGGATATTACCGAAGAAGATATCGCCGCAGAAATTGAAGCCTATCGGAGAGGCGAATGAAAGTCGTGATCGATACGAATATTCTAGTTTCGGCAATTTTAAAAGGAAGGTTGCCGAGAACGGTTATACAATTCGTGATCGAGTCTAATAAAATCGAATGGATTGTTTCCGAAGCTATTTTAACTGAATATAAAGATGTTGTCAGCCGTCCTAAGTTTAAGCTGTCGGAAGGAGTGATAAGAGAATGGTATAGGATTTTCGATACAGTTCCTAGATTAATTGATGTTCACAGCACCGTTGATTTCCCTAGAGATCGATCGGATGCTAAATTTCTAGCTTGTGTGATGACAAGTGATGCTGACTTTTTGATCACAGGTGATAAAGACTTTGAAAAAGTAGATAATTTAGGATCGACAACTATAATTTCTGCCTCAGAATTTAAAGCACTCGTGATCGATCTCGTTGCGGATGAAGAATCTTGAAATCCTGTTGATCCCGCGATACTCGATCGAAGGAGTCTTTATGATAAAAAGGAAGGGTAATCAGCTCCTCCGTAGGTTCTGGTGTGATGGCAAGGATATTAAATTGATATTGATTAAGACATAATTAGCTGGTTATAATTAAATTAAAAATGGACTATGCGGAACTTAACCTTAAGCAATGAACAAGCACTCGAATTAGTCAAACAACCCCCCGAAGCATAGCAAGAATGAGCTTTAATAATATGAGCAAAATTTCGATCAAAGTCAGTCCCGAAACAGCGGCAGCCGATCAATCCGCATCCTCTGAAGAAAAAGAGCGTGTTCGGATTTTTATCGATCTGTTGATGAGAAAGCCAGGTGAAGACGATAGGGACTTTCTTGGTAAGCTGATGGACGAAATTAGCAATCGATCCGAAGCTAGAGGATTAACACCCGAAATCCTAGAATCTCTATTAAATGAGCCTTGAATATTATTTTGTTTATATATTGACTAATGCGACAACTTTTTCTAAGCTTATAGCACCAATTATTGAAATATTTCTTCCTCTTTTTTGTGGTTTTCTTCCCCGATCTCTTTGGGCAATTAAGGCTCTAGCATAGAGTCTCAAAAGGGCTAAATTTAACCCCAATTCATCGATAAAAATTAGTTTTGATGCCTCAATTTCCCGCACTTGTGACCAGTATTCTACTCTTTTTTGCTCTACCCTGTCACTTTCTTTTTCCGCCGCGTGTAGTGTTTTTTTTGAAACTGTAATTGAGTTTTTGCGTCAGCCGCCCCAGGGTGGCTCTACTGACTTTCACCTGTGTCTTTTCATACAGTAAGTCCGATAATTCTTCGAGAGTTGCATCATTATTAGCTTCGATGATTTCTATTAAAATTATCAGTTGTTCACTATTTAACTTGGTTGGCGGACTTCCCCCTTGCGGACGAGGACGGATATCTCCTGTTTCTTTATATTGCTTCAATAACTTCTGAATAAAGCTTTTAGCCACGTCAAATCTCTGGGCTAGTCCTCGAATGGAAATTTTTTCTTTCTTCCAGACATCGATAATTTTTTGGCGAAAATCTACAGAATAGGGTCTCATAGGAAGCTGGCGAGTTCTATTATTTGTCTATTTGCTTTCTATTGTACCTCATAGCTCCAAGAATTTCTATAGACAAGATTTAGGATCAGAGTGATCGCTAGATTAAAGGTTAAGTAATGTTAAGATCATAATTCTTCATGAAGAAAGCGCATGATCGCCGAGTGACTGTAGCTAAAAATACCAAATTTTGCCCCAGTCACAATAAAGTAGGGATCAAGCGCATTCGATCGAAGCAAGAATTTTCTCCCCAGTATCTATGAATCAATCAGAAAGTTGCGGTAAGGTCTATCTCGTCGGTGCGGGTCCCGGGGATCCCGGTTTGTTGACCTTAAAAGCGAAAGTTCTCTTAGAAAACGCCGATGTTGTCCTCTATGATGCCCTAGTCAGCCCCTCGATTCTAGCCATGATTAACCCCAAGGCCGAACAAATCCATGGGGGTAAGCGTCGCGGTCGTCATTCTCTAGTACAGGAGGAAATCACCGCTTTACTGATCCAAAAGGCCCAGACTAATGCCGTGGTTGTTCGTCTCAAGGGAGGTGATCCCTTTGTTTTTGGTCGTGGGGGTGAAGAAATGCTCGATCTGATCACCGCTGGAATTAGCGTCGAGATCGTGCCGGGGATCACTTCAGGAATTGCTGTACCTGCCTACGCTGGTATTCCCCTCACCCATCGCAATTATAGTTCCTCCGTTACCTTCGTCACCGGCCACGAGATGGCGGGTAAATATCGTCCCCAGGTTAACTGGTCAGCGATCGCCCATGGTGCGGAAACAATTGTCGTTTATATGGGTGTGCATAATTTACCCTATATTATCGGCGAGTTAACCAAAGCGGGCAGAAGTCCAGAAACACCGATCGCCCTGATTCGCTGGGGAACAACACCGCAGCAACAGCAGTTAATCGGTACTTTCACTACGATTATGGACCAGATCGAAGCCACCGGCTTTGAAGCCCCAGCGATCGCTGTTATCGGGGCAGTGGTGAACCTTCACGATCTCTTGCAAGCGGGACAACCTTTGCTCTCCAGGACAATCCCCCCCACCCCCATTTCTCCCTGATTCGGTTGCCATGCGTCAATATCAAAAATCCCTGACGATTACTACCAGTCCCAAGAATTTCCATCGTCTTACTGCCCCCATAGAAGCGATCGTAGCCGAATCGGGCATAACGACGGGATTATGCAGTCTATTTGTCTGTCACACCTCCGCTTCTTTGCTGATCCAAGAAAATGCCGATCCCGATGTTCTCACCGATTTGGCCAATTTCTTCGCCAAGTTAGTCCCGGAAGATAGCAGTCTCTACTATCACTCTACCGAAGGGCCAGACGATATGCCCGCTCACATTCGCTCGGTCCTAACCCGAACATCGGAACAAATCCCGATCGCCAGGGGTAAATTAGTTTTAGGGATATGGCAAGGTATCTATCTCTGGGAACACCGTCAGAGTCGTCACCAAAGACAAGTGGTGGTTCATATCACCGGGATCTGAAGCTTTGCGTATAGTTTTGTAATAGAAACTTTACTCGTACCCCTCATCGGAGTAAGATTTTTTCCGTGTACGATCAAATTGTTCGCTTTTTGAACAAAGAACTTCATATTTCGTAACAAAAGGAAACAATTTATGCGAAAATTGTTCGCTCTGGCCCTGGTGCTATCCCTCTGGTTCACCTTTGCCGCTCCAGCGTCGGCTGATTTGTCCAATCTGACCCCTTGTAGCGAAAATCCCGCTTTCCTACAAAAAGCGAAGAGTTTCCGCAACACCACTCCTGACCCCGAATCGGGAGCCAAACGCGCTCAAACCTACTCCCAAGCTCTCTGTGGACCGGAAGGCTATCCCCACCTAATTGTTGATGGTCGTTGGGACCACATGGGCGATTTCTTTATCCCTAGCATCCTATTCCTGTACATTACCGGTTGGATCGGTTGGGTTGGTCGGGCCTATTTAATCGCCGTGCGCGACAGCAAAGATGCCGAAATGAAGGAAATCATCATCGATGTTCCCCTCGCTCTCAGCAAAATGTTAACGGGTTTTCTCTGGCCCTTGGCGGCTTTACAAGAAGCCACTTCCGGTAAATTAACCGTTAAGGATTCGGAAATTACCGTTTCCCCTCGTTAATTTTTGTGTCAAACCCTTGACTTTTTATTCCCTAGGAGAACTCAGATGGAAGGACTTACTAAATTTCTCTCGTCCGCACCCGTGTTAATTATGGCGCTGCTGACTTTCACTGCCGGGATTTTAATCGAATTCAATCGCTTTTATCCCGATCTCTTATTCCACCCGCTAGGTTAAAGCCAATCTCAGGTGATTAAAAGGGATACAGAGTCCACTGTATCCCTTTTTAATGGCAATGATCACAGGGATTGGGGAATATTAAGAAAAGAAAGGCACTGGAGACGACAGGGCCTAAAAATAGATAAGATACAGGTGTCTGCAACCACAGAGGTGGGACAAACCATGCTGTTAGATAGAGATTTGATGCTAGAAAAGCGGCTGCGGTATCAAGAATTACAAGAAAAATTAAAAGAGATTTGGCAGGGAGAAAACGTTCTCGAATCGGATGAATGCGATTATGATATCCTAGTTATCCCTTCTTTTAGTATCGATCAGAGAGTCGGTCAAAAAGTGGCGGGTTTTTTACATTACGAAGAAAGATTATTATTTTCTCTGATTCGATTGCGACACCCGAAAACTCGTTTAATCTATGTAACAGCGCAGCCACTTTCGCGGATGGTGATTGATTATTACCTGCAATTGTTGCCTGGGATTCCTTTTTCCCATGCTAATAATCGTCTGTTATTACTGACAACTCACGATAACTCTTTTCAACCTTTAACCCAAAAAATTCTGGACAGACCGCGCTTAGTAGCAAGAATCCGGCAAGCGTTGCGTCGAGATCGATCCTACATGGTTTGTTTTAATTCTACTAATTTAGAGCGAGAATTGTCTTTACAATTAGATATTCCTTTATTTGCCTGTAGTCCAGATTTATTGTATTGGGGTTCTAAAAGTGGTAGTCGCGAGATTTTTGGTCAAGGTAATATTCCCCATCCTGACGGTAGTTTACAGGTAAATACGGTCAAAGATTTGTTATACGAAGCCGCTAGTTTGTGGTCCCGTCAACCGCAACTAAAACGCATGGTAGTGAAGTTGAATGAGGGGTTATCGGGAGAAGGAAATGCGGTTTTAAATTTACGTCTTTTAGAGGAAATTGTGGATAGTAACAGTCTAGATTTAAGCGAGAGAATGAATCTCTTGACCAAACAATTAGAGAAGATGAGTTTTCAAGCAAGCGATGAAAATTGGGAGAGTTTTTCTGGCAAAATTGCTGAATTAGGGGGAATTGTCGAAGCTTTTATTGAAGGAGAAGAAAAGCGATCGCCGAGTGTGCAAGGTTATATTACACCCACGGGAGAAGTGAAGATTCTTTCCACTCACGATCAAATTTTAGGGGGTCCCGATGGTCAAATTTATCTAGGTTGTCATTTTCCTGCCGATGAAAATTATCGCCTACAATTACAGGAATTAGGTCTAAAAATAGGGGAAATTCTGGCAGCCAAGGGAGCAATTGAACGCTATGGAGTTGATTTCGTCGCTGTGAAAAATCCAGAAACTTTAGTCTGGGATCTACAGGCGATCGAAATTAATCTGCGAAAAGGAGGAACTACCCATCCTTTCATGACTTTGAAGCTTTTAACTAATGGTGAATACGATCAAAAAACTGGATTATTTTTCAGTCAACCTCACCAAGAAAAGTATTATATTGCCTCCGATAATCTCCACAAACCCCAATACAAAGGGTTACTTCCCGATGATTTAATGGATATTATTGCTAAACATCACTTACATTTTGATAGTAGCAGTAAAACGGGAACGGTTTTTCATCTCATGGGTGCGCTGTCAGAATTTGGTAAATTAGGGTTAACTTGTATCGGCAATTCTAGTGAGGAAGCGGCGGCAATTTATCAGCGTGTGGAACAGGTTTTAGATTGGGAAACAGAGCATAGTTCCATAAATTTAGGTTATTATTCTGGATTACCGATCACTTGGATATAACTAGACTGATTTACTGGGTATAATTTTTTGTCTGAGAGATTTAATCATCCAAGCAGGCAGTTTCTGGCAGCCAATGACCGATAGTTTTACCTTGGTTAAAAGTTGTCTTGACTGCGATGCACTTAACTGGTTTAAATGACCTCTAAATATTTGCTATCGAGCAGAAATGAGCCTCGATCAAATTTTACACCCCAATAACCCCCCGGCCGGCGATCGATAACCGTGCCGATATCGTCGATATTGAGCAGCTCTGGCGGCCGTAACATAGGCATGGGATCGGCGGTTTTCAGGTAAGGGGGAATGGCAATCAGACGGACTTTTCCCCCGATGCTAATTTCACTCATGGTACTGACTAGATGCGATCGTGATAATCTTCTAACTTAGCATAGAGATTGATCGCTGCATGGTGATTTTTCGCCAAGGCCGCTAGAGAGAATTTACAGGCACTTGCTACAGCAGTTATCTTAATGGTGAGACAGGAAGTTTTCCGGCTCTTCTCGACTTTGTGTGATAATTTTTGCTTATGGAATCGTGAAATACTTATCGGGTAACACTTTTAGGACTATTTTGTCGAAGAGACTATCAGTATAGACCTCGTTTCCACACAGAAACCAGAAGAGCCGTTTTCCTTTTGGGGAGCCAGTCGTCAGGGGACAGGAGACAGCATTGAATCAGTTATCAGATGTGAGTTTTCAGTTCACTGATTACTGTTTACTGTTCACTGAAAATACTTCCCACTTCCCAATTCATAATTCCCACTTGCAAGGGTGCCTCTTTCAATCGGTTCCTGAAAAGGTCTTGATTTTAGGGAAATACAGTTAAAGGAATCCATTCGTAGGTGTTGACAATGCCTTGAAAATAATCATTAATAGTTTCTCTGGAATAGGGAACAACACCATCTTCACCAAACCAACGTTCATAAATTGTCACCGCTTGTTGTTGGTCACTAACGATCCCTTCCATGAATTTTAATAGGGTATAATTCACTGTATCGCGCCATTTAGAATCATTTTCGGGTAAAGTACAGGCATAGGATTCGTAGGCGTAGGGATAGGAGGGAACTATGGCTAAATTATTAGGATTTTTAGCGTTTTTCCTTAAACCTTCTAGGGTAATGCCATCGCTGGCAAAACCATCAATTTCTCCCGTTTCTAGTTTTTGTAAACCCTCGCCACGACTTTTAACTTTGACCAAAATAGCGGCGGGTTGTTGGGTTTTAATCACCGCTTCATTAGTAGTATTGGCAATCACTCCAATGCGTCTGCCTGCCAAGCTACCGATGTCATCGAGATTACTACCTTTGCGGGTGAGCAATTGAGTACCACCGGCAAAGTAACTAACGGAAAAATCCACTTCATTTTCTCTTTTCCAAGTAAAAGTAGTGGAGCCACATTCGATATCGATAACCCCTGTTTTCAACTTTTCAAAACGATTTTGGGGAGTAACCTCAACAATTTTTAACTTAATTGGTTTTCCTAACTTCCGTTCGGTTTCCTTGCGAATTAACTCTAACATATCAAGGCTGTAACCCACCCACTTGCCCTGGGAGTTGACAAAACCAAAGGGAATAGCATCTTTACGAGCGCCGGCAGTAATTACCCCAGTTTTTTGAATGCGATCGAAGATTGCTCCCGCAAGGCTAGAATGGTTACTGGTGACGGTTAAAGCTACTGTCATAGTCATGACGGCAAGTGTACGCTTCATTTTTTTTCCTAATCTGAAAGTGGCTCAAGTCTGGGACTGTTTCAGGAGACTGAGAGTTTCCCAGAGGAAGATTTTTTAGCGGCGATTGCTGGGGACAAAAAAAGAGAAGAGATGTTACTCTCTCCCCCTTTTAGTTTTTTCGACAACATTTTAAATTGTTTTTTCAGTTGTCGCTGTCGGGCCGAACCGCCCTTGCCTTTGTCGTTACGTCCCTGACGGCGGGGGGACTCCCATCGCTTAAGTCGCATAGTTTTTAATTCCAATTTGGTCAGTTATCTGTATCATAACAGGGTTAACGTCAGTTTGGGTCAAGGAAATGAAACTGTGACAACTCAGGCTCTCTGTCACCCTGTGAGATGCCGAACTCTAGTTAACCAACCTTAAATACTCCCGACTTCCTAATTCATAATACTAAATCCAGTTATTAAAAACTGATTATTTATTCTACCCTTTGGCTTTTGCCTCTTGCATGAGTGCCTTTCCTGATATGTAGCCTATACTCAACGGATTTAGTATAATTCATAATTCATAATTCATAAGTACCTAAGCAAAATTAATTACACATATCTAACCCCGCTCTTGCCTCTTGCCTCTTGCCTATCTTCACTAGGAAATTAATTTTGCACGACTACTTAATTCATAATTCATAATTCATAATTCAGGCTCTTCGTTACTTGGTATGGTTCGATAGGGGGGCATAAATCGACTAAATCCTTATCTGGCAAGGGATTTAATTGATTAGTTCGCTCTAGACGAAAATAATTGACAAAAATCGCTAAATGCCTTTCTACATAGGGGTTCCATCCCTTATAACCCCCGTTCATTGCATAACACAAACCGAAGAGCCACTGATAACTGAATTATCCCTTGACAATTGCCCCAAAATCTGCTAAGACTCGGGCGTGATTTCGCAGTAAACCCAAGAGATTTAAACGATTGCGACGGACAGATTCTTTTTCGGCCATGACTAACACACTATTTTCGCCATCAAAAAAGTCAGCCACCACGGGAGAAATTGCCGTTAAAGCAGTGACGAGACGCTGATAATCTCTTTGCTCTCTTGCGCTGATAGTTTCGGGAATTAGGGCATTTAAAGCGTCATAAAATGCTTGTTCGGAGGATTGTTCAAATAAATCCCTATCGATGATTCCCTTCATTTCTAGGGTAGTTGTATCTAAATCTCCTTTTTGTGCCAAACGGGTGGAGCGATTGACAGTTTCATAGATGTTGGCTAACTGACCATCCTGACGAATTTGGCATAAAAAGCGAGCGCGTTCACGGGTGTCTAATAAATTTTCTAAAGCGCGAGACTTATACTCCGGATCGTTTTCCCCTAAAACTGCATTAACGAGATCATAATCTATCCTCAAATCATCAATTAAGAGAGTTTGCAGACGTTGTAAAAAGAAATCTTTAATCAGATTAGCTGGGTTGGGTTTATCGGGATGACTGGTGACAAAATCCTGAGCTATTTGCTCAATTAATGCCAAAAGATTGATATTAAAATCGGCTGACCAGATAATACTAATTATTGCATTGGCAGCCCGACGGAGAGCGAAGGGATCTGAGGAACCTGTGGGCAGTATTCCCAGTCCAAAAATACCGACTAAAGTATCCAAGCGATCAGCAATTCCCACCACTTGACCAGTGATTGTTTCTGGGAGTAAATCCCCAGCATTGCGAGGCAAATAATGTTCAAAAATGCCCCGGGCAACTATAGCCGATTCACCACTAATTAAAGCATATTTTTCGGCCATTACTCCCTGTAATTCGGGGAATTCATAAACCATTTGGGTAACTAAATCCGCTTTACAAAGCATGGCAGTGGACTCTATATCACTGCGACTTTGTTCATCGAGATTTAACTGTTCGACGATCATCTGGGCAATTTCCATAATCCGATCGACTTTATCGCGCATGGTTCCCAATTCTTCTTGGAAAGTGACGGTTTCCAGTTGGGGAAGAAAACTATCTAAGGGTTCATCACAATCGGCAGTATAGAAAAATCTGGCATCGGCTAACCGTGCGCGGATAACCCTTTCATTTCCCGCAGAGATAATCTCAGATTTCTGGGGATCGCCATTGGAAATAGTGATAAAATAGGGTGACAAACCCTGTTTAGTCTTGACTGGGAAATAACGCTGATGTGTCACCATCACGGTAATAATTACTTCCGGGGGTAATTCCAGAAATTCATCGTCAAATTTGCCGACAATTGCCGTGGGATATTCGACTAAGTTAGTTACTTCTGCTAATAAATCTGCGGGAATTTCTGCCACTCCCTGGAGTTTTTTGGCTAGGGTGGTAATCTGATCGGTAATTATCTGTTGACGCACTTGCGGATCCGCTTCCACAAAAATTGATCGCAAACTGGTTAAATATGCTTGGGGGTGACTAATGGCTAGGGATTGCGGGTGTAGAATGCGATGACCAAAAGTTAAGCGATCGCTGGTTAAAGTGGTAGAGCCATTAATTAATTCTAGGGGTAAAACTTCCCCATCCACTAAAGTTAATAACCAACGAATTGGCCGGGGAAATCTTAAATCTCCATCTCCCCAACGCATAAAACGTCTTCCTTCCAAACGGGTAATCCATTGGGGAATTAATTCAGTTAAAATCTCGGCTGTTTGACGACCCGGAATCGTTTTTTCAATATAGACAAATTCTCCTTTGTCTGTGGCACGAATGGAGAAAGCGTCGGTGCTAACTCCCTGTTTTCGAGCAAAACCCTCACCCGCGGCGGTAATTTGGCCATTTTTGTAGGCGGCACTAACTGGCGGTCCTTTTATCTCCTCGCTGCGCGCTTCTTGCTCCCTTGGTAATCCTGTGATTAACACGGCCAAACGGCGCGGGGTTGCGTAAACTTGAATAGCAGTAGCGTCCAGAGATTCCGTCTCTAAACTCTTGCTAACTCTTTCCTGCAATTGTGCGATTGCGCTATCGACAAAATCTGCGGGTAGTTCTTCTGTACCGACTTCCAGTAAAAAATCCATCTGATTGATTGGCCGTGTTTATGCTTCACCAATCATCTAGGCTATCACAGAAGCCGTGTCCTTAGTTTTTGACTGGTGTTGTTCGACTTTTTGGGTTAGGGTGAAAGATGCAGCAAATTGGAATCAGCGACGATGGGAAAGATTAATTTATTAGTCAGTGCCACCTCTGAGGATTGGATAGAACAGGCAATTAATAATTTAGGGATTATTCTGCTCGATCATTCCCATTGTGAGCGAAAAGCGGCAGGAGTGGCCTTAAATCTCATGTTTCGTTATCCTTCCTACGCTTCCCTCGTGCGGAAATTAACAGCGATCGCACAAGAGGAATTAGAACATTTTGAACAGGTCAATCAATGGTTAGATAAATGGGGAATTCCCCTCGCTCCCTTAAATTCTCCCCCTTATGGTGCTAAATTAAAGGCCCAGATTCGTCACCAAGAACCCGATCGCCTTTTGGATTCTCTGTTAATATCAGCTTTAATTGAGGCGCGTTCCCACGAAAGATTAGGTTTATTGGGAGAATATTGTCCTGATCCCGATTTAGGCAAATTTTATCGCGGTTTAATGGCTTCCGAAGCGCGTCATTATGGTATTTATTGGCTATTAGCAGCGGATTATTTTGAACGTACAGTGATCGAGCAACGTTTAGAAACCCTAGCGGCGATCGAAAGTGAAATTCTCACTACTCTGCACCCAGAACCTCGTATTCATAGTTGATTGCACCCAGGGACAAACCCTATCTAAATTACTCGTTCAACTCAATTTCTCTCTTAGAAAAGGGTAAATCTTGATTGATTGCATCAATTTCTTCCTGTTCCATTTGATTAATTTCCTGGATATAGTTGCGGAGAATTTGAGTAATTTTGCCATGATAAAAACGGTGTAAACTGTGATTAGCAGTGGCGGGAAAACCCCGTCTTTTTTTATGTTGTCCTCCCGCACCGGGGTCAAACATGGTAATACCTTGACTAATTGCCCAATCGATCGGTTGATAGTAACAAGCTTCAAAATGTAAACAGTCGTACTCTTGAAAACTGCCCCAGTAACGACCATAAAGATTAGTATCTTTGCGAATACAAAAAGATAAACCCACCGGTTTAGTATCCTTTTCATTCTGGTAGGCAGTAATCAAAACCACTCGCTGACGATAATTCGGATATAATTGTTCAAAAAATTTCTGTGTCAGGTATTTACTTCCCCAGTAAAATTTATCACAGGTACTGCTATAAAACCGATAAATTAACGGGAATAAATGATGGGGAATTTCTTCGGCAGCCAGAGTTTTAATAATTAACCCCGCATTAGTCACCGCTTTCCGTTCCCGTTTAATATTGCGCCGTTGATTAGCATTAAAAACCGTCAGATAATCTTCAAAACTTTGAAAACCTTTGTTATTCCAAATATAACTATGATGTAACCAGGGAGTAAAGCCAAAATTTTCCATTAAAATTCGCCACTGGGGATCCACAAAAAGAAAATGACAACCCGACAGATTATTTTGATCACAAAAATGATCAATAGCCGCTATCATTAAAGCAGTAATCTCCAGTTCATTTTCCCCCGGAGCAACTAAAAAACGATAACCCACCGCCGGAGTAAAAGGGGTCATTCCTAACAGTTTCGGATAGTACCTAATCCCCAAACGATGGGAAAGATCTGCCCATTGGTGGTCAAAGACAAATTCACCATAACTATGACTTTTAATATACAAAGGAGCGGCAGCAATTAACTCAGTACCGCACCAAACTGTGAGATGAGCCGGTTGCCACCCGGTGCGTCCCGTGGCACTGCCAGAAGTTTCGATATTATGTAACCATTCCCACTCTAGAAAGGGAGTAGTTAGGGGTTGAGCGAGAGCATCCCATTTTTGTTGGGGAATCTCACTCATTTTATCAATCCAAGCGACAGAATATTGAGGTTTAAGCTGTTCTACCATGGCACAAGATAAGTCAACCTTTTTATTTAAGGTAATCTAGTTTTGAGATTTGTGGGAATCTCGTTCAAGGGAATAATGTAGGAAAATTTCTGCTTCCACGGTTTCCACGCTCAAAAGTCGTAATTTTCTGGCAGAATCAGCCATAAATCCAGTTCCTCCCAGGGGAGTTGCCGCTTTATTGCCTCCTAACAACAAAGGACAAATGGTTAGGTAGATTTCATCGATTAAATCTTCAGCTAAAAGAGAGGCAATTAATTCACCTCCTCCCAGAATCGCCAGCTTTTTGATACCTAGGGCGGTAAATTGACTAAAAATAGCCTTCCAATCACCGCAGACTAAGACAAGCTCAAATAAACCCCGATTTTCCCATACCGCCACTTTTTCCGCTGCCGTGATTAACCAGCGAGGGAAAGGCTGCTGAAAAAATTTCATCTGGGGATCAAGCTGGCCTGAATAAGAACAAACGATCTGTATCGGCTGCGAAGATAATCCCCGTTGTTGACGGTGTGCGAGAAAGTCGGGATGACGGATAGGAAGACTGGTGTGATAAGCGCGTAGGGTGTTAGCACCGAATAAAGTGGCATCCATGGAGGATAAATGTTGTTCTAGACGTATTTTATCGGTAGCAGAGGCAAATCTGGCCGCTGACTGGTATGCGTCGGCAATTTTACCATCGGCACTCATGGCTAAAATAACGCTGGTGTGAGGACGACTCATGGCAAATGATCAGGGATATCACCCGGTCCGATTGGTTAATAGGCTAGTATAGTCTGGAGTTTGATAGCAAGAATCAAAGCAATTTTCACCCATGTCTATCGGTCAATCCTCCTTTCGTCGTATTCTGCTCTCTCGCTTACTCTTGGTTAGTGTTCCTGTACTACTAATGGGAGTTTATGTCACCTATCGTAAGGCGCGATCGGCTTTTTTGGAAACGGCCCGTCAAAATCTCACCGAAAGTGCCATCAGAAAAGAAGACAATATTGAGCAATCAATTCAACTTTTGCGGGCCAATATGATCACTGCGGGGGAAAGTCTGGTTTTAAAACAGGGAACCTTAGCCGAAAAAGAAGCTTTTTTACAACAATTAACAGTGCTGCTTCCTAATCAGATTAACTGTGTGAAATTAATTGATATTAAGACCAAGAAACCTTTATTAAATCGAGCCTGTGAACCAGCAATACTCGAAGTTTTGCCTCTGGAAAGATGGGCAAAAAAACGGACTAGCTTTGCTGGAAATATCGAGAATATTTTAATTAGAAGTTTACCTAGAAAACTTCTAATTAAATCTCCCAATAACAATCGTCAATTAGAATTAATTTTTGCCGTTCCCATCTACGATAATCAAGGACAATTACGATCTGGTCTGATTCTGCAAACTTCTCTACTTTACCGTGAGAAGGTTTTACCCGGTTCTTTGTCAGGTTATCCCGTGGTTATTTCTGAAAATGGCATTATTCTCGCTCATCCCTATTTTCATCGCATTGGTAGCCATATCAGTCAAGAAGCTGATGCGGAACGTCTCAATCTGATCATCGATAATGCTGTTAGAGGTCGACGGAGATTTCTCCATTTATTTTCTTTCGAGAAATATGGCAAAGAATTAGTCGCTGGTTACAGTTCCCTCCCCAGTCCAGTTACGGGAGAATCATCCCAAAAATGGGTAGTTTTAGCCATTAGTTCCCTCTCCCAAGCTCTGGCTCCTCTACAACAAATTTGGGAGGCAATTTTTTATCTGATTTCTGGTTTATTATTAGCTTATTTAGTAGCTATTGTACTTATTGCTAGGGATTTAGCTAGACCTTTAGAGAAACTGCGAGATTATGCCTTAAATATTCAGAAAATTCCTTCCCAAAAGATTAGACCACAAAATTTTAATATTAGAGAAATTAATCAGTTAGCCTCGTCCCTAGAGGAAATGCTCGAACGTTTACGTCTTTGGGGAGAGGAAATAGTTAAGAGTCGGCAAGAAGCGGAAAATGCTAGTCAATTAAAAAACCAATTTTTGGCGAATACTTCCCACGAATTACGCACCCCTCTTAATGGTATTATTGGCTCAATTCGTTGCGTTATGGATGGATTTTGTAACAGTGAAGAGGAGGAAAAAGAATATTTGCAACAAGCGGATAAGGCAGCCGTACATCTTTTGGAAATTATTGATGATATTCTCAGTATTGCTAAAATAGAAGCAGGCAAACTTTCCGTTGATCCTGAACCAGTAGATTTACACCAAATTATCAATGAAGTTGTTAGTTTACAAACAGCATCGCTGCAGGGTAAGCACCTAAAACTAAATTTGCTTTTCTGTCCAGAAAATCCGATAGTCTATGCTGATCCCACTAAATTAAAACAGGTAATTTTGAATGTTATTTCTAACTCAATTAAATTTACCGAGACGGGAACTATTTCTCTGATAACTCACTTAGAATATCCACAGGCTATTATCACTATAGTCGATACAGGAATCGGTATCGACCCCCAGCAGCAATTAAAATTATTCCGTCCTTTTGTGATGATTGATGGTTCCACAACTAGAAAATTTAGCGGTACAGGTTTAGGATTAGCTATTTCTAAGAATTTTATGAAAGTAATGGGGGGAGATATTACTATCTCTAGTCAAGGTCAAGGTTTAGGAACAACTGTAGAAATTATTCTTCCTCTGGTGGGGGAAAAAAAGCTTGATTCTACCCCAGAGGAAAACTCATCTTTGCCGATTCTTCCCTCTCTTAAAAACTAAAATATCTCTATTTAACTCCTGTAATTTCTGGGGAATTTAGTTTATAATTCCTCTAAACTTTCTACGGGTAAATTAACCACCTGATAAGCACCAAAAACCTCGATCGCATCGGTATAATTTGTTAATTCTTCTAAAGTTTCTGCGATTAAATGCTGTTGATCCAGATTAATTTCTAGATCAATAAAAAATATGTATTCCCCTAAAGATCGTTTAGTTGGTCGCGATTCAATCCGAGATAAATTAAGCTGACGTTTGGCAAAAACTTCTAAAGGTTTGACTAAAGCACCGGGTTGATCTAAAACCTGAAAAGCGAGGGACATTCGCTCCCCTTGGGGATGGGAAGTTAAAGCCATTACCCAAAAACGGGTACAATTATCGGGATAATCATTAATTGGTTTTGTTAATATTGGTACATGATAGAGTTTTGCTGCTCGGGGGGAAGCAATAGCGGCCGAATTGGCCTCTCGATCAAGAATTTGAATCGCTTCTGTGGTAGAATTGGTGGGAATAATCGGCACAGTAGGTAAATTATTTTCTAGCCATTTTTGACATTGGGCTAAAGCTTGGGGATGGGAATAAACGGTGGTAATTTCTGTTAGCGATTGTCTGGAAGATAAGAGTGCATGGGAAATCGGTAAAACCAATTCTTGTTGAATCTGTAACCCGGGTAATTGCCATAAAGCATCAAGAGTCATTACCACACTTCCCTCGGTGGAATTTTCCACTGGAACCACTGCTAAATCGGCCTGATTTTGGACAACCGATCGCAGGGCCAAGGCAATGCTAGGATAGGGTATTAATTGATGAGGCTGGGGTGCTAAACTGTTAGCAAATGTTAAAGCGGCTGTTTCTGAATAGGTTCCCACTGGCCCCAGATAAGCGATCTTTACAGTCATTGAAATTATCCCCGCAAGCAATTTTTTCTAGCTATTACAGCCTTTCTCATAAATATCAAGTATAACCTAATTCAACCACAGTTTTCAGTTGATAATTGGGTAAAGTAGCAATATAGTAGGGAACCTTTTTAGCTAACTCTAGGGTACAGGTAATTTTTTTAACTTTGCTTTTACCGCCCAAAAATCTACAATCATAACTAGCATTGTGAAAAACCTTTTCTATCCAGTCAACCAACAGGATTTTAGTGATAAAATAGTCAGTAAGCTCCGGTTGATCGAGAACATCCAAAATTGTCACCCGCTCTCCCGTTAAGTCCGTGGAATCAGCCAGAATTTGAATCAGAGACAAACGGGGAGTCTTGCTATCGTAATCGGCCACTTCCGTATCTAACCAAAGAATGGGAAAATGAGAAAAGTGATCGATCGCATTTTTAATAGCGTCGGATTCCGTTAAATAAGGCATGGTTGCAGAGGCTGAAAAATGTATCAAAAAATCTTGATAGCAGTAGATTTATCAGAGATGGGGGAGAGTGTCTTTAAACAGGCTGTATCCTTAGCCAGTAAGTATGAAGCTAACCTCCTACTACTGCACGTCCTTTCCCCTGAAGAAGATTATAGCCCTTTACCGATTCCACCCAATTTAGCCGATATTTACCCCGCCCAGGGCAATGATCTGACTCTCGATTTTTGGCGGCAACAATGGGAAGAATTTGAGCAGAAAGGGGTGGCTATGTTGCAAAAAAGAGCTAATCAAGCGGGAGAAATGGGTGTAAAGGGAGAATACCGGCAAATTTACGGTCATGCCGCCAAAACTATCTGTAAAGTGGCGCGAGAGGAAAATATTGATTTAATTGTCATCGGTCGGCGTGGGCGATCGGGTCTAGGAGAGTTATTCTTAGGTAGTGTGAGTAATTATGTTCTCCATCATGCCCCCTGTTCCGTCTTAATTGTTCAACATCGTCAGGACTAAAAATTCCTGTTAGCTATTCCCCCCTAAAATCCCCAAACGATTAAAAGGAAAAAAGCGAAAAACCGCCCTACCAATCACGTTATTTTCCGGTAAAAACCCCCAGATATGGGAGTCATTGCTATTATTGCGATTATCTCCCATGACAAATAAATTATTTTCCGGCACGAGCAAAGGCATTAAATTATATTGAGGGGATTCTAGAATATAATCCTCTGCCAAGGGTTGATTATTCAGATAAATTTTGCCCTCCTTGACAGCAATCACATCCCCTGGGGTGGCAATCACTCTTTTAATAAAAGCTTGGTCCTTTTGATATCCCTGTAATTGTAATTGTGCCGGTGGTTCAAAGACGACGATATCCCCCCGTCGAGGAGGATGGAAATCGTAGGAAAGTTTTTCCACCACTAAGCGATCGCCCTGTTCTAAAGTGGGTAACATAGAATCCGAGGGGATAAAACGAGGTTCAGCCACAAAAGTGCGGATCAGTAGGGCTAAAACTAAAGCTATAGTGATAATTTGCAGATTTTCTCGAATAGAAGCCCAAAAACTCTTGGATTTGTCCTTATTAATTTCTTGCTCTTGCATTATTGCCCAGATGATGGTTGGTTTAACTTAGCTTTCGCTTGCTGCCAGAAAACTGTTAATTCCTCTAGTGTATAGTCATGGAGAGGCTTTTCTGCCACGGATTCCACTAGGGAAAAACGTTGAATAAAACGCAGATTAGTCTCTTGTAAAGCGATACTGGGGTCTAAATCATACCAGCGAGCAAGATTGACAATAGTAAAGAGTAAATCGCCTAATTCGGCCTGTTGATGCTCTTTACCGCCCGATTCTAGGGACTCTTGCCATTCTGCCAACTCTTCGCCAAATTTTTCCCAGACTCCCGCGATATTTTCCCAATCAAAACCGACTCGCGCTGCTTGCCGAGAAATTTTCATCGCCCCGATCAAGGGTGGTAAAGTTTGGGCATAACGGGTTAATTTGCCGCTAATAGTCGGGTCATTTTTTTCCTCAGCTTTGATTTTCTCCCAATTTTGACGCACCTGTTCGGGATTTTCTAGGGATAGCTCCCCAAAAACGTGGGGATGACGACGAATTAATTTATCAGTGATGCCTCTAGCCACTTCTTCTAGGCTAAAATTACCCTCATCACTGGCAATTTGGGCTTGTAAAACCACCTGTAGCAGTAAATCGCCCAATTCCTCGGCAATGGCAGTTTTATCACCACTTTTAATCGCTGCTACCACCTCATAAGCTTCCTCGATAACGTAGGGAATTAGGGTTTCCGGGGTTTGCGCTAAATCCCAAGGACAGCCGCTTTCTGGGTCTCGTAAACGGGCAACAACGCTGATTAAATGGTTTAATGCCGCTAAGATGGCCTTGTAACTGGGATTGTCGGTTTCTGGAAGGCTAGACATCGATTTTTTCCGGTTTTCTCGCCCATTATACCAGTTAGTTATCAGTTATCAGTTATCAGTTATCAGTTATCAGTGATCAGTTATCAGATGTGAGTTTTCAGTTCACTAATCACTGTTTACCGATCACAGCAAAAAAGCTCTCATCTCCCTATCTTCCTAATATTCAGTCACAGCTTTTCTCATAATAGATGAAGTTTAACCTAATTTGATTGAAGACCTACCCCCCAAAATGAAAACTTCGTACCTCACCATTCAGATAACTGCTTTAGCTCAATAACAATGAAAAAACCCGGTTTCACCGGGTTGCACTAGCTTGGAGTGTGTATAATCAACCGATAAGGCAGTTGAAAACTTAAATAAATCTAAATAGAAAAAAGGTAAGCAATTCCGCTGTAAGAGAATCAGATTTAATGAATCATCCCGCAAGTTAGGGGACAAGAAGCATAAACAGCTTGATGAGAGGTTTTTACCTCACCGTGTAACCAGTGCAGCCAGCTAACTTCATGGGGATGAACACCTTTTGCTGCTAACAAAGCGGCACTAATTAGGATAGCCAAAATGTTAATACCAATAATCATTCCTGCCACTAAAAGCACGGAACTAACCGGTAAAACTGACTGTAAGATAATCGCAGACAATGCCCCCACTGTCATCATTAATACTACTAAAGGAAATCCCACTACTAATAAACAGACAGTGAGGACGAAACTCCAGAGAAGAAAGCTTTTTAGCATTGCTAAAGAAACGTGGCCCCAGTTATTTCTTGCGGTTAATTGCATCTTCCTGACCTCTTACAAACTTGGTGGTCTAACTTTTCTGCACGTCGGCTCAAAGTTGATGAAAACCAGTATAGGAAAAACACCGAAGAAAATGAGCTATTCGCAATATAAATTTACAATCATCGCCGATCATCTATGTTATATGTATCGAACTATTACAAAAATCGCCAAGAGGTATCGAAAACTTTACAATCGGTTTCCCTTGATCCCCAATCCAGTTTCCTACTGAAATCCTTGATCCCCGTCGATAATCCTTTCTTGTCTCCCTGTCCTCAGATTTTTCCTCGTCTCTTTGTAACAAATCTTTACAAGTACCTCTAGAATTCTCAGAAAATAGGTGGACGACAGTAACCAGTAATCAGTCACCAGCAATCAGTAAACTGAAAACTCGCACTTGTCACAGAATTGACATCCGGCTGTTATAGTCCTGACAAATGAGAGTTATATACTAAAGTTAATCCAGCAAAGGAATAAATTATTTCCCCTAGCCCAGCTTTCCTCAAGCTTCCCACACAGGGTCTAGGGGAAGTTTATTTTTCTGCCCATGAGGAAAACCGCTACCTGGCCCGAAAAGAAAATTTTTCTAGAAATTGACAAGCCTTGACAGCAGGGAAGACAGTCAGACAGACTAACCTAAAAAGGTTTTTGGAGCGAAAATATAGTTTCTTGCCTTTCTGTCCCCCTAAAAGCAGTCTTAGCTCTGATGGCGAGCATAATCATCCTGAAAACGCACTATATCATCCTCTCCTAAATATTCCCCATTCTGCACTTCAATTAATACCAATTTGATCACCCCGGGGTTTTCCAGACGGTGAGCGGTACACTGCGGCACATAGGTGGACTGATTAGCACCGAGAATTTCCTCGTTATCTCCACAGGTGACTTTTGCCGTCCCCGAAACGACAATCCAATGTTCACTGCGATGGTAGTGCATCTGTAAACTGAGACGATGACCCGGATTCACTTCAATCCGCTTGATTTTATAACCGGGACCCTCCTCTAGGGTGGTGAAGGAACCCCAGGGCCTAAATTCTGTTGCCGCCGATTCTACGCTCGAAATAAGCTGAAATGGTGCCACATCTTGGGCTGCGATCATTATATTATGTCTCCATTGCTAGGTCTGATCTTAGTCCAAGATAGCAGCAAAAACCCTAGATGGCATCTAAATCAGTGATCAACTGATCACTGATTCACTCTTCGTCGCTGTTGAGAATACGGGGAACCCGGAAATAATCCCCTTCTGGGGCCGGCGATTCCTGCACTAAGACCTCGTGATCGGGATAAAGTCTATTACTATCAGTGCGAGTGATATTTTGAATCTCGATCGCTCGCGTGGTGGGTGGCACATTTTCCGTGTCTAATTCGCTTAACTGCTCGAAATAATCCAGTATCCCGCTTAATTGCCCCGCAAATTGTTCTTCTTCAGCGTTGGTAATCTCTAAACGGGCTAAATGGGCGATTTTTTCAACTGTTGCTCGATCGATCATGGGAGAAATGGGGGTGTAGGGTGTGGGGTGTAGGGTGTGGGGTGTAGGGTGTGGGGTGTAGGGTGTAGGGTGTAGGGTGTGGGGTGTGGGGTGTAGGGT
>NZ_JADEVX010000253.1:0-4769 GCF_015207925.1 Microcystis sp. LEGE 00066
TAAAAATTTTGTTAGAATTTCATCCAGATTTATGAGTTGAAATCGATTTTTCATGGACAAAGTTCTTAAAACCTGTCTATCTCCAGCGTTGGATGATAATTATCTGTCAAAAAATAATGCTTCTACACAAGTTCTCTATTTAAATAAGAGAATTTTATCTGAATTTTTTTCAAAATGAGAATTGCTGGCCAAATGCCTTCTGAGTTGAGAAATGAGGCGTTGAAAAAGATTTTAGCAAGGGAATTAGAGATTGAACGTCAATTAGGAGGAGAACAGGAAAGCAAGTCTCAACTAGAAGGAACTGTAACTCCTGATTTATCGAAAGCAAGCTTAAAGGGAGTTAGAGAACAGCGTCGGAAAGAGTCCCAGGGGGATAAGTTTCAGCTTAAAATAGCGCAAATTAGTCACAAGGGAGCAGATAATCAGCCTGTGTGGGTGTTCGAGAATAGGACAGGTGAGCCTGTTTTGATTGGGGAATTAGCGGATTCCCTTGGTAAAATGTTAATTGCGGGTGTTCCCTGGAGCGTTGAAGCGACATTTACTCCTGAAATGCGTCAGGTTGTGATTACGGGTTTAGAAAATTTATTTAAAGATGATATTTCTGGACACAAATTAAACGTATTTGAGTTAGCAGTAGCTAAGTTATTTTTAAAGCATAAAACCCAACCCTATCTAAGTCGTCAGGTATTACGTTATGAGTGATGCAGATTTTATTCGAGAAGTTGAAGAACTGTACCTGCGTCTTGCTAATGCAGATACAGATGATCTGGTTGAGTTAGCTAAACTTGCGGGTTTAGACCCTAAAACAGATTTAGCCGACTCTGTTTGGGTTCCCTATCCCAGCTTTGGGGAATTTCGCCAGAACACCTTAGCGGCGGTGGTGCTGACAGATTATCTAGAAGAGCATGGGATAGAGGTAGATGCTGCGGCGGCTGATAATGCTCAAGTGGTACTACCCAAGCTAGGTAAACTGGAAGCTATATTGATTCCTCAAGACTCTGGTGGAGAACCGTTGGATTTAAGCCAAGTTAGGGTCGAAATTGACTTAAATCCAGCAACATTGGCCTATATTTTAGTCGAGTTAGGGGAAGGAGGAGCTTGGTTAACTGGGGTTCTGTTGAGTTCGGATCTGCGTCAGGATTTCCCAGAAGGCGGTGCGGTGTCTTTGTCCATGAGGAAACCTATATCGGCGCTGTGGGAAGCTTACCGTCGGTGGGAAAACTGTCAGCAAATCATGGCGCAGTATATCGATAAACAAGGCTGGTCAGTGGAACAGCGATCGGAGGTAATCACGGTGTTAAACTGGGTCTGGGACTATCGGCAGGACTATGAGCGTCCGACGCTATTAAAGGAGTTTTTAGAAGAGAAGGCCAGCGAGAATCATGAGAATTTTAAACCCTTAGTCTCGCGTCCGGAAGGGGTAAGGGAAGCAACGCCTGAGCCGTCTTCAGAGGGTGCGGTGGACTGGCTAGAGGTGGCGATGGATTTGCTTGATGAATTGGGAAAATGTATTTAAAAAATAATTATGAAAAGCATTAAAATAATTGTCGAAAAACACCCAGATGGCTATATTGCTTATCCTTTAGGTATTGAAGGAGTTGTCATTGGCGAAGGCGAATCATATCAAGAAGCGCTAGAAGATGCGAAATCAGCACTCCGTTTTCATATTGAAACCTTTGGAGTAGAAGTTTTAGATACTGAATATTCTGTCTTAGAAGCGTCTATTATAGTAAGGTGATCATTAACAAAGAGGTCAACAGATGCAAAACTTACGTCAGGTTTCTTTACTAACAAGTGGACAAGAGCAAGTCTTAACTATTCCTCCTGAACTTGCCCTATCAAGCACAGAGGTTTTGTTACGCAAAGAAGGTCATCGCTTAATCATTGAGCCGATTTCTTCTGGTTCTCTAATTTCTTTGCTGACTACTTTGCCAGACATTACAGACAATTTTCCTGATATAGATGAAGGGTTGCTTTCCCTTGATGACATCACATTTTAGTACCACCCAATGACCTATCAATATCTTCTTGATACTAACATTCTGTCAAATTTGATCAAGTATCCTCAAGGTCAGGTTTTCCGGCATATTGTAGATGTGGGCGAAGAAAGCGTTTGTACGAGCATCATTGTGGCGTGTGAATTAAGATTTGGCGTGGTTAAAAGTGGTTCCTACCGTCTGGTACAGCAACTAGAACGCATCCTTGAGTTCTTGACAGTTTTGCCATTAGAATCAACTGTAGATAAGCACTATGCCCTAATTCGTAAACATTTGGAGCAAGCAGGAACCCCAATCGGTCCAAATGATTTACTGATTGCTGCTCATTCTCTAGCGCTTGATTTGACTCTTGTTACCGCAAATATTCGTGAATTTGAGCGTGTTCCTGGTTTAAAGTTAGAGAATTGGTTGATTGATGATGAGAAAATCAGTCAAATTTGATCAGATTAAAAAATGTAGAATGGTAAAATGTAGGGTGCGTTAGACGGCGATAATCTCTGCTTAAACTTAAATCTAACAATCCGTCGTAACGCACCACATCTATCATTAATTTAACTTCATTATAAGTAGGTAGGCGTTAAAAATTATCAGATGCCCCCCTTATCAAGGGGGGACTAAGGGGGGATCAACACCCCCCTTATCAAGGGGGGACTAAGGGGGGATCAACACCCCCCTTATCAAGGGGGGACTAAGGGGGGATCAACACCCCCCTTATCAAGGGGGGACTAAGGGGGGATCGAACCCAAAATCTATCTTCAATTTAATTAGAACCACTACTACTAAAACCAATCATGAACGAAGCAAGAATAGAAGCTTACTTAGCCCTAATCCAAGCGCTCCTCCAGTGCGAAAATGGTCAGGAACCAGCGCTATTACAAGCTAACGCGGAATTATTTGATGCAGGCTTAGTCGCTGTGATGAAGCAGTATGCAGGCTTCTTAGAACAGCAAGGAGACAGCAATAACGGGAGATGGTTGCTGAATCTGGCGCAACGGTTAGAGCAAATTTTAGACCCGCCCAGAGACAACCAAAACCCCTACGGCAGTTTTTTACAAACCCTACTGCAAACTATCGTAGAAAGTGACGGAAACCGCCAAGCAATTTATCCCCTGCTTGACAATAACCTCCATCTCTTAGATGAAAACTTAGTTAACCTCCTCCGTGCTTGGGGAAATTATACCAAGGAACAAGCCAGTCCAGAGGAAGCCTACCAAGTAGCGGCACTCCTCTATCGTCTTGCTTATGCTTTTCATGAATTTCCTAAAGGTAATCCACGCATTAACCTAGCCATTGCCGTCTATGGATACGAATTTTGCGCCCAAACGGAACGCCAACTGGGATTAGAAAGGAATTTAGCCCAAACCCTCACTAATCTGGGCGCTGCCTACATTACCCAAGCCCAACAGGGTCAAGAGCCGGTAGCTAACCTAGAACGGGCGATCGCCGCCCTCACCGAAGCCGCCACCATCCGCCGCCAACCCGGATTAGAAAGGGATTTAGCCCAAGCCCTCAATAATCTGGGCGTAGCCTACCGCACCCAAGCCGAACTGGGGAAAGAGCCGGTAGCTAACCTAGAACGGGCGATCGCCGCCCTCACCGAAGCCGCCACCATCTGCCGCCAACCGGGATTAGAGAGGGATTTAGCCCAAGCCCTCACTAATCTGGGCTGTGCCTACTGGATTCAAGCCCTACTAGGGAAAGAGCCGGTAGCCAACCTACAACGGGCGATCTCCGCCTACACCGAAGCCGCCACCATCTTCCGCCAACCGGGATTAGAAAGGGAGTTAGCCACAACACTCGATGGTATGGGCATAGCCTACCGCACCCAAGCCGAACTGGGTCAAGAGCCGGTAGCCAACCTAGAACGGGCGATCGCCGCCTACACCGAAGCCACCACCATCCGCCGCCAACCGGGATTAGAAAGGGATTTAGCCGCAACACTCAATGGTATGGGCAATGCCTACGTTACCCAAGCTCAACTGGGGAAAGAGCCGGTAGCTAATCTAGAACGGGCGATCGCCGCCTACACCGAAACCACCACCATCTACCGCCAACTGGTATTAGAAAGGGATTTAGCCAGAACCCTCAATAATCTGGGCGTAGCCTACCGCACCCAAGCCGAACTGGGTCAAGAGCCGATAGCTAACCTAGAACGGGCGATCGCCAACCACACCGAAGCCACCACCATCCGCCGCCAACCGGGATTAGAAAGGGATTTAGCCCAAACCCTCACTAATCTGGGCGATGCCTACCTCACCCAAGCCGAACTGGGGAAAGAGCCGGTAGCCAATCTAGAACGGGCGATCGCCAATTATCGAGAAGCACTTTCCTTTCTCAACCCCACTCTCTTACCTGCTGACACCCTGAGAACTGGGCGCAACTTAGGCAATCTCGGTTTCCAGCAGGGTTGGTGGGACATTGCCATCGAAGGCTACAGCGTCGCCGTGGAAGCCGTTGAACAAAGCCGCGCCTGGGCAACCAGTGAAGCCCTTCGCCAAGAGATTGTCCGCGAGTCCATCGGCGTTTATGAAAACCTAATCCAAGCCGCCGTTAACCAAGGCGACCTCTCCCTGGCGCTGCGAACCGTCGAACGTTCCCGCTCCAAACGCCTCGCCGACCTCATCGCTGTGGGCGACCTCTACGCCGATGGGCGCATTCCCCCAGAGATCCAAGCCTGGTACCAGCAGGTTAAGGAAAGCCGTCAGATCCAATCCCAACTCCGTCAAAACCCCCTCGACCAGCCCGGATTCCCCCAGAAACCCCAACCCGCCC